>JAFWVZ010000210.1 GCA_017523605.1 Bacillota bacterium
AATAAACAACAACCCGGAGACTGTCTCTACGGACTACGACACCGCAGACAGGCTGTACTTCGAGCCCCTCTGCAAAGAAGACGTCTGGAACATCATACAGGTGGAAAAGCCCGTGGGCGTGGTAGTGGCTTTCGGCGGCCAGACCGCGATAAAGCTTACGCAGTTCCTGGATAAGAAGGGCGTACCCATCCTGGGCACCTCCGCTGACGGCATAGACCTTGCGGAAGACAGGGTCCGCTTCGACGCGCTGCTGGAGACCTTCGGCATAAGCCGTCCGAAGGGCAAGGGCGTACGCACCCTGGAAGAAGCCATGGAAGCGGCGGAAGAGCTTGGCTACCCGGTGCTCCTGCGTCCGTCCTACGTAATAGGCGGCCAGAACATGAACATCTCCAGAAACCGCGAGACCACCGAACGCTACATGAAAGGCATACTGGCCGGCGGCATAGAGAACCCCGTGCTGGTGGACAAGTACATGCCCGGAACGGAGCTGGAGGTGGACGTCATCTCCGACGGAAAGGACGTGCTGATCCCCGGAATAATGGAGCACATAGAGCGCGCGGGCGTCCACAGCGGAGACTCCATAGCGGTCTACCCGCCCTACAACTTAAGCGACGCTTTCCTGGAAAGGATATGCGAAGTCTCCGTAAAACTGGCGCTGGCGCTCGGAACAAAGGGACTGGTAAACATCCAGTACCTTATATACGACAACGAACTGTACGTAATAGAAGTCAATCCCAGAGCGTCCAGAACGGTCCCTTACATAAGCAAGGTAACAAACGTCCCGATGGTGGATCTTGCCGCTCAGGTAATGCTCGGCGCCAAACTGGCGGATCTGGGCTACGGCACGGGTCTTTACAGGACGCCGCCCTACTACGCGGTAAAGGTACCGGTCTTTTCCTTCGAGAAGCTCAACGACGCCAACTCCATACTCGGCCCCGAGATGAAATCCACGGGAGAGGTCCTGGGCATAGGAAGAACGCTTGCGGAGGCTCTGTTCAAGGGCCTTACATCCGCGGGTTTCACCGTTCCGCCGGCCTACGACAGGAACTCCGAGGGAGTGCTTCTGAGCGTGGAGACCGAGGACTATCAGGAGATAATACCGCTCGCCAGAAGGCTCGAGGAACTTGGCCTTAAGCTCTTTGCCACCACAGGCACCGCGGCCGCCATAGCCTCGGCAGGCCTTCCCGTAACATCCGTGGACAACGCAGCCAAGAGCAGCGCCATAACGGACCTGATGGAACAGGGCGAGATAAAGTACATCATATACACCGGCGCCGTAAAGGACGCCACGATGGGAGATTTCATAGCTCTTCACAGGCGGGCCATGATGCTCGGCATCCCCTGCCTTACCTCCCTGGACACCGCCAACGCCCTGGCCGACATGATGGCCAGCAGGTTCAACCTGGGAAACACGGAGCTGGTGGACATAAACGACATGCGCACGCAGCCGCAGCACATAAGTTTCACCAAGATGCAGGACTGCGGCAACGACTATATCTTCATAGAGAACTTCGACGGCAGCATAACCTGTCCGGAGGCGCTCTGCGTAATACTCTGCAGGCCCCACTACGGCATAGGAGCGGACGGCATAGTGCTTATGGAGCGTTCGGAGACCGCGGACGTTAGGATGCGCAGCTTCAACCGCGACGGAAGCGAAGGAAAGATGGCCGGCAACAACCTGCGCTGCATAGGAAAGTACATGTACGACAAGGGCTACGTGACCAGCCGCAGCATGACCGTGGAGACCGCCGGCGGAACAAAGCAGCTGAGCCTGTTCATAAGGGACGGCAAGGTAAGTTCCGTTGCTGTGGACATGGGGAAAGCTGAGCTGGATCCCGCGAAGGTACCGGTGGACACGGCGAAGCTCCCGGCCCCGAACGGCGCTTCGCAAGCCGGACCGATCCTGGACCATCCCGCCGTCATAGGCGGCAAGGAGTACCGTATAAACTGCGTTTCCGTGGGCAACCCGCACTGCGTGGTATTCACGGACGATCTGGAATCCCTGGACGTAGCGTCCGTCGGTTCCAAGTTCGAATATTCGGAGCTCTTCCCGGACCGCGTAAACGCCGAATTTGTAAGAAAGCTCGGCCCGGACAGCCTTAGAGTAAAGGTCTGGGAGCGCGGAAGCGGCGAGACCCTCGCGTGCGGCACCGGCGCCTGCGCCGCGGTCATAGCGGCCGCGGAGAACGGTCTTGTGGAAAAAGGCCGGGACATAAAATTAAGCCTCCCCGGATGAGACCTTACGGTAAACTACACGGACGAAAGGGTGATCCTTACCGGCAGCGCCCAGATCGTGTACGAAGGCAGCTTCGAGTACTGAAGCGAACGATCAAGTGTGTGCTGTTTTTACCATTCATTCGTGCTAAAATAGTACCGTCAAAAGACGCGGATATCCGCGTCTTTTTTATTTACTTTTTCCCGTGATATGGTATAAAGAAAGGAGGAAGCACAATGAAGAGAGGTCTGATCATGGAATACAAAGTCACGCTTACATGGGACCCTGAAGCCAAAGTATGGGTCGCAACCAGCGAAGACATAAAAGGTCTCGTTCTGGAAGACGGATCTTTTGATGCGCTGATCGCAAAAGTCCAGGCCGCCGTTCCGGAGCTTATAGAAATAAACAGTCTTCCCGAAGGCAAGACCATTTGCTACAGTCCGGGGCAGTTTCTGCGTGCGGTCAACTGATGGCTGAATACGAAAAAAGAGTCAGGGAGATCATCGGCAGCTTCGGCTGCTTTTTTATTCGGCACGGAAAAGGCGATCACGATATCTGGTTCAGTTTTACCGTTATCCTGTCCTTGCGGGTCCTGCCGCCGACTTCAGCCAGCACAGCCCTCCCCTTGCCTCGGCAGGATATGCGGTCGCCTTCCTTAAGCTCCGTATCCGGCTTAAGGCATTGCCGTCCGTTAACGCTCACAAGGCCAGCCTTTATGGCATCCTGAGCCTTGCCGCGCGCCGTACGGAAAGCCGATGCGCAGATACTGTCCAGCCTTAAGGACGCTACGGTGTCCCTTATCTCTTTGGTCTGCTGAACGCCGGTGATCAGCTGCGAAACGTCCAGCACCTCGCAGGAAACGCTCGCGCGCCCCACGGATACAAGGTTCTGCGCAAGATAATCCGCCATGTCCGAAAGGACCACGGCATCCGCGCCGTCCTCCCTTACGAATATGTCGCCTGTCACCGCCCGTTCTATGCCGAGGCCCAGCAAGGACCCCAGATAGTCGCGGTGCGTAAGTTTGGGGCTGCCCTTGGGTATGCTTATGCGAAGCACGCAGATCGGCAGCTCGGCCGCAGACCCGCTGTCCGGGCAGTCTGCAGATGCGCCTGCCTGATCTTCCGGAGTCGCTGCACTGTCAACCCAAAGCTCCGCCGGACGGAACATACATATCCTTCGTTCCGCGTCTTCCCATCCGCCCTCGAGCGACCACTCCACATCCGTTCCCGCGCAAAGTCCTCTGCAGATGTCCTCCGCCTCGGCTGCCTCCGCGGGTGTAAGGAAGTCTGTCCACGTTGCCGTGCAGCGCTTTTCGCAGAGCCTAAACTTGTCTCGGAGTATTGCTGAAAGTATTCGATCTTCTTTGTTCATCCAAAAACTCCGCTATCTCCGCGGACATGCGGTCCACCTCGGCCTCCAGTTCGCGGGCGCTCATGCGAAGAGTGCCGCTCTTTAAGGCCGACAGCTGGATCATTCCGTCGGAGCTTACAATCTTTACGTTGAAATTCTTTCCTATCTCGCGGACCATGCGCTCTATGAACGCGTCCGCGCTCTCGCCTTCTTTTGTGTAGACGACCCGGAAACCTTCGGTCTTACCCGTGCTGCCCAGTCCTCCGGGCACCTTGTACGCGTCGAACACCAGCAGTACTTCCGTTCCTCGCAGGGCGCTGTAGGATTCCAGAAGGTCCGAAAGCCTGTCGCGCGCCGCAGCTATGTCCGTCCGGGCAGTCTCCTTAAGCTCCTTCCAAGCGAATATCATGTTGTAGCCATCCACGATAAGGTAGATCTTCTTTACGCCTTTGCCGGCCTTGGTGTCCTCGGCGCGGTTGTACACGGGCGATGTGTACCTTGGGCGCTTTATGGGTCCGAACTCGCGGAGCATTATGCTCTCCAGTTCCTTTTCGTCGTAATCAGGTACGCTGCGCAGGCGCGGACCGCCCTCTTCTTCCTTTACGCCTTCGGAACTGATGCGTATGCCGCTGTCCAGGTGCATGTAGTCCCGCACCTTGTCCCATGGCACGTTTACGCCGCTGCCGTGGCTGCAGAAGACAGACCCTGCCGGGTTCTCCACGTCCCTGTCCGGGTCGTATCCGGTCTCCTCTATTACCCTCTCAGGATCCGTGCATGGATAGTATCCCGCGGCGGCCAGGGAAAGCCTTCCGGTACCCCTTGTATAGGACAGAAATTCCGGCAGATAGTCCTCCAGAGGGCCCACTGGACCTATTCCGTCCAGACTCATCACATTCCCGTGCTGAACAGGACTGTTTATTTGCGCTTTAAGGCCCCTGAGATCGCTTATGGCGCGTCCTATCTGCTCCGGCGGTATATTTCCCGCACTGAAGGAATAAAATGGCTCTAACAGCACGTTTTCGGCTCCCATCAGTGCATTGCGCACCGCCCTGAAGGCCGCCTCGCGGAAGTCTCCGCCCTCCGTATGCTTAAGATGCGCGCGGCCGGCCACCAGCGTCATCTTTACGTCCGTAAGAGGCGAGCCGGTAAGCACGCCCACGTGCTCCTTGCCCATAAGACAGGACATTATCTGGCTCTGCCATACCGCGTCCAGCTCGTCCGTGCTTAGCGCAGACTCCACCAGTATGCCCGTGCCGGGAGGCAGAGGCTCCAGAAGCAGATGCACCTCCGCGTAGTGGCGCAGCGGCTCGAAATGCCCTACGCCGTAAGCTGGAGCCGCAATGGTCTCGCGGTACGACGTTTTTCCGCGTTTTATCTTTACTTTATATCCGAATCTGTCTTCTATGAGGGTCTCCAGGACTTCCACCTGCACACGCCCCATGAATTCCGCTCTAATCTGCCCGGACCTTTCGTTCCAGGATATCCTCAGCTGCGGGTCCTCGTCGGACAGCCGCTTAAGCTTAAGGTACGCAGCCTTCGGATCCGTTCCGTCCGTAAAGCCGATCTCGTATTCCACCAGCGAGCGCAGCACGGACACCTTAAGATCCTTTTCCGCGCCCAGACCCTGCCCCGCAAAGGTCTTTTCCAAACCAGCGGCGGCTGCAAGTTCCCCGGCCTTTATCTCCTCGGCGGCCTCGAACTTTCTGCCGTTGTATCTTCTTATCTGAGTAACCTTTTCGCCGTTAATGACGTCGCGCAGCTTAAGGCTTCCGCCGGTGACCTTTATCCACGAAAGACGGAGGTCCTGCTCGTCCCTGCTTATCTTAAATACTCTGGCTCCGAACTCCTGCGGTCTTTCAGGCGCGCTCAGAAGAACACCCAGCGCGCGCAGCAATGCATCCGTGCCTTCCAGTTTAAGCGCCGATCCGAACAGGCACGGGAACACGCGGCGCTTTCTTATCATCTTTCTTACGGTGTCCGCGGACAGCTTTTCCGAAGCAAGATACTCCTCGGCTGCCTCGTCGGAAAGCATCGCCATGTCCTCCGCGAACGCCCCGCTGCAAGAGCCTTTCTCCAGTTCCTGAATCGCAGCTCCGAAGTCCGCGAACCCCTCGCCGAGCTGCTCGTTAAGCTCCGCCAGTATCTCCGCGCGGCCTCTGCGGCATATGTCCATCTTGTTTACCCAGACGATCACCGGAAGCCTGTACGTTTCCAAAAGCTTCCAAAGCGTGGCGGTATGAGCCTGCACTCCGTCCGGTCCGCTTATTATAAGCAGCACGTAGTCCGCAGCGAAAAGCACCCTCTCCGCCTCGGCAGCAAGATCAGCGTGGCCCGGCGTATCCAGAAGCTGCAGCTTAAGACCCGCCTCCGGCAGTTCCAGCTCCGCGGTCTTGGAGAACACGGTTATCCCGCGCGCCCTTTCGATAAAATGGGTATCAAAAAAAGCGTCGCCGTGATCCACTCTTCCGAGGGATCTTATGGCGCCGCTTCTGTACAGAAGGGCTTCCGCAGTGGTGGTCTTTCCGGCATCCACATGCGCCAGTACTGCAAGGGAAACGGTCTGCATAGGTCCGGTCTATCCCATCTTCTTCGCCAGACCGTAGCCCGCCGGAGGTTCGTCGCCGTCCTTAAGCATCTTGATCTTTTTCATCTGGTAGATGACCATGGATACGGAGACTATAAGGCTCAGCACGTCCGCGGCAGCCTGCGAGCAGGCCAGTCCGTTAACGCCCCACACCCGGCTCATGATGAACGCTGCCGGAATAAGGAATATTACTTGTCTGGAAAGACCCAGTATGGTCGCCTCCACCGGACGCCCCAGCGCCTGGTAAAGACCGTTGATTATCATTACCCAGACGTGCGGGAACATGGTCGCGCACTGGGTCCTGAGCATTATGGTACCTATACGCAGCGTTTCCGCGTCTTTTTCCACGTCCATGAATATACCCAGAACGTTGGGCGTAAGTATGAACAGAACGACGCTCAGCACTACTGCCACAACTGCGCCTATAGCCGTGCAGGTCCAGAACGCCTGACGCACTCTGGCGTACCTTCTGGCTCCCCAGCAGTAACCGCCTATGGGCTGAAGACCCTGGCCGAAGCCCAGCACCGCCGAACCTACCAGCCTTGCGCACTTGTTGGCCACGGATACCGCCGCCAGTGCAGCGTCGCCGAACAGCCTTGCCATGTTGTTGATAAACACGGCGGAAAGGCTCATGACGCTGGAGCGCAGCAGCGTGGGTATGCCCATCTTGGCGATCTCTTTATATATCTCCCACTTGGGTGTAAAGTACTTGAATCTTAACTCTAAGAGCGTCTTGCCGCGCAGGAACGGGGTCAGCAGGATGAAGAAACTTATGGCCTTGGAGATCGTGGTCGCGAGAGCCGCCCCGCCTACTCCCATGCCGAATGTGCGGATGAACAGCGGATCCAGACCTACGTTGATGACACATCCGGATACCATGCCTATCATGGAATACGTGGTGCTGCCCTCCGCGCGCAGAGTCTGGCTGCACGTTACCTCGCCCGCCGTAAAAGGCGCGGATATGAGTATGAACGTGGCGTACTCCACGGCGTACGGCGCAGCGCCCTCCGTAGCGCCAAGGAATATGACGAAATCGGAACGGAAGATGTAAGCTATGAACGCCAGAACGCTTAGCACCATCATGCATGTAAAGACCGATGTGGACGCCACCTTGCTGGCTTCGTCCTCGCGCTTTGCCCCCATTAGCTTGGATATGGGGCTTGCGGCGCCCATGCCGAATGCCAGAGCTACCGAGCGCATCAAGTGCAGAAGCGAATCGTTTACACCTACCGCAGCGGTGGCTGTAATGCCAAGCTGGCTTACGAAATATGTGTCCGCAAGATTATACAGCGCGTCTATGAGCATGGTGACTATCATAGGCAGCGCAACTACCGGGATGACCTTCAGCAGGTTCCCGTTAAGCATCATGTCTCTTCTTGCGGCTCTTCTTTCCTCGAGCCCGAGATTCTGCGCCATTCTTTTAACTCCTTAAATTATATTATACCATCCGGAGCGCTCAGCAGAAACTCCGCGCGTCTGTCTAATTTTTATCAACCTTGCCGCCGCAGCATTTACCTTAGCCGCGCAGTTTGGTATAATCTCCTTGGCTGAACAGCCTCGGAGGAATACAAAATGAAGAAAGTTCTTAAGACACTGCTCTGCATAATACTTGTGATCGTACTGATAGCCGTCGGATACGTGGCTTATGTATTCATAGACTACCACAGGATAGGCGACCAGCCGCTTACGGTCACCGCCGGAGCGCTGTCCGAAAAAGCCGGCACAGGAAAGACTTACAGGATAGTCTCCTGGAACATAGGTTTCGGCGCCTACGAAGACGACTACGGATTCTTCATGGACGGAGGCACCCAGAGCTGGGCCTGGTCCAAGGAAAGACTGGACACCAACCTTAAGAACATTACCGATCTTCTGGCAAAGCAGAAGGCGGATCTTTACCTTATACAGGAAGTCGATTTCGACGCCACCAGAAGCTACCACTTCGACGAAAGGGAATACCTGTTAAAGGACCTGGGCGATCAGAACTACACCTTCGCTCAGAACTACGATTCCCCCTTCCTGATGTACCCGCTCACCCAGCCTCACGGAAAGAGCCGCGCGGGTCTCATGACCTTCTCGCGCTTCGTCATCGATTCAGCCGTAAGAAGAGAACTTCCGATAGAGACCGGATTTACCAAGTTCCTGGATCTGGACCGCTGCTACAGCGCAAACCGCATTCCCATGGACAACGGCAAGGAACTTGTGCTCTACAACTTCCACCTGTCCGCATACACCTCGGACGGCAAGATCGCCAACGAGCAGCTTAAGATCCTTCTGGCGGACATCCAGGAAGAATACAAGAAGGGCAACTACTGCATAGCCGGCGGTGATTTCAACAAGGACATACTGGGAGACTCCTCCAAGTATTTCGGAAAGTCAGACATAGAATACACCTGGGCGCAGCCCATACCGGAAGGGACCTTCGACGGCTTCAACGTTAAGCTGATAGCTCCTCTCAACGAAGCGTCCCCCGTTCCCTCCTGCCGCAACGCGGACGGTCCATACAAGCCCGGACAGTACGTGCTTACGATAGACGGCTTCATGGTGACCGACAACATAGAAGTTGTGGGATCCGACGTCATAGACACTCAGTTCAAGTACTCGGACCACAACCCGGTATACATGGAATTCATCCTTAAGTAGAAAGGATATGCAATGGTAAACGTATTCGTCGTACACGCCGGAAGCGACTACGACTTTGTAAAGGAACGCATGGAGCCCTTCCTGCTGGGTCTTAAGGACGAGAACGGCGAGCCCGCCAATCTGGGCGGCAGCTCCAACATCCTTACCCTGGAATCCGGAAAAGCCTCCAACTGGAAGCCGGACGCCAAGAAGAAGATAAAGATGGCGCACGTGGTCATCGTCATTCTGGGCAAGAACACCTCCGACTCCGGCAAGGAAGATACGCTGGGCTGGGAAGTGGCGCAGGCGGCAAAGCTCAACAAGCAGATAATGATCTACAACCGCGGCGCGTACCCTGTGCCGTCCTATCTCTACGTCGTGGACCGCTTTACCAAGCAGAAGCGGCCCGTGGCGGAGCAGATGACCATGGCTTAGATAAAGGACCGCATAGACAATTACTCCCGCGGCTACTACAACATATTTTCCCCGGCTTACGAGAATCTGGATCCGCAGCAGAAGAGCGAGCACCAGAGCGAGCTTGTGGAGCAGTACACTATGTTCCAGAAGACCTCCGAAGACCTGGTGTCCCGCAGGCAGGACGTCAATTCCTTCTACATAAGCGTAAACAGCGCGCTCACCGCGATCGTAGGCATTGTCCTGGGCGTGGTCAAGTTCCCCGCCAACATGTTCGTGGTGGCTTTCATGTGCGTAGCCGGAATAATCCTGGACATCGCGTGGATAAAC
>JAFWVZ010000211.1 GCA_017523605.1 Bacillota bacterium
GGCAACAGCGCCAGCGTCTCCATAAACCTTAAGGTGGAAGAGCAGCCCATAGGCTACAAGAACATCGAAAAGATGAACAAGAAGGTGGACGCTCTGCTGGCCAAGATAATAACGCCGGAAATGACGGACATCGAAAAGCTGTACGCGGCGTTCCTGTGGATACGCGAGCACATAGAGTACCAGAACGGCCACGCGCAGTTCGACTACGTAAACGAAGCCATCAAGTGCCTGGACGGTAAGCCCGGCGACTGCTACACCTGCGCTTCCGGATTCCGCGCAATGGCGGAGGCCATGGGCTTCGAGATAAAGGAAGTGGTGGGCACCTACGTAAACCATCACTACTGGGTAATGGTAAAGCTGGACGGAAAGTGGTACCATGTGGACGCAGTGCCGCTGTACATAAGGAACTACGTGGGCTTCCTGGGCACAGACGCCGAGCTGGACTGGTTCAGCACGGACGTCCGTCCCGGCTACTACAACCGCGTAAAGGAAGACTACCCCAAGACCCCGGACACCACGCCGGTGCACGTGGAGTACAAGAACGGCAAATACGTACTTACATATAACTAATGGGGTATTGATCCTGGCGAAGTTACAAGGCCCGGACGACAAGCATAATAAGATCAAAAGACCGGGCAGAGCCCGGATATCAAAGGGAGGATATAAAATGGAAGAACTGATGGAGATACTCAGCGACATTAGACCGGACGTGGATTTCGAGAACTGCACCACGCTTATAGACGATAAAATACTCGATTCGTTCGATATAATATCCATAATCACCGAGCTCAACAGCCAGATGGACGTTGCGGTACCCGCGGATCAGATAATCCCGGAGAACTTCAACTCCGCTAAGGCTCTCTGGGCAATGGTAGAAAAGCTTCAGGACGAATAATGTCTTTCGTATCTTTAGGATTCTTACTGTTCCTGCTAATACTGTTCATCCTTTACTACGCGCTGCCGCGCCGCTTCCAGTGGATGCTGCTTCTGGCGGGGAGTCTGGTTTTCTATGCCTTCGCCAGCCCCAAGTACCTTATCTACATTGCGGTAACTGCGCTTTCCACGTGGTTCGCGGGCAAGCTGATCCACGACGCGTACGCCGCGCGCGACGCTTACCTTAAAGGCACCCCGGACATCACCAAGGAAGACAAGAAAGCCTGCAAGGAACAGGCCAAGAAAAAGGGCCGCCGCATAATGGTGTGCTGCCTGATACTTAACCTTGGCATACTTGCAGTCTGCAAGTACACGGATTTCGCAATAGGGACCATAAATTCCCTGTTCAAGACGGACATAGCGTTCCTGCGCTTTGCCCTGCCCATGGGCATTTCGTTCTACACCTTCCAGAGCATGGGCTACATAATCGACGTTTCCAGAGGCAAATACCAGGCGGAGCTGAACCCCGCTAAATTCGCGCTGTTCGTAACATTCTTCCCGCAGCTGGTGCAGGGCCCGATAAGCCGCTTCGACCAGCTTTCGCAGACGCTCTACTCCGAGCACGATTTTGAGGCTCAGAAGATAACCCAGGGCGCCTGGAGGGCCGTCTGGGGTTTCTTTAAGAAGATGGTAGTGGCCGACAGGCTGGTGCCTGTAGTTACGGGCATAGCCCAAAACCCGGACAAATACGCCGGCGGCTACGTTCTGGCGCTGGTGTTCTTCTATACCATACAGCTCTACGCGGACTTCACCGGAGGCATAGACATAACCATAGGCGTTGCTAAGATGTTCGGCGTGGATCTTGCGGAGAACTTCGACAGACCGTTCTTCTCCAAGAACATAACCGAATTCTGGAGACGCTGGCACATAACCATGGGAACGTGGTTCAAGGACTACATCTTCTACCCGGTGTCCGTAAGCAAATGGATGCTTAAGGTGTCCAAGTGGTCCAGGGCCAAGCTTGGGCCGCAGCTGGGCAAGAGGGTGCCGGTGTACCTGTCCACGATACTGGTGTGGCTGGCCACAGGCATATGGCACGGCGCGTCCTGGAACTTCGTGGTCTGGGGACTGCTCAACTGCCTAGTGATAATAATCTCGCAGGAGCTGGAACCGCTCTACGCAAAGTTCCACGAAAAGTGCGCCTTCAGCAATACCAAGGGCTGGGACGTGTTCCAGATGTTCCGTACATTCTGGCTTATGGCGTTCCTGCGGGTGCTGGACGTATACCGCAACGTGCCGCTTACATTCCGTATGGTGCCCACCATTTTCAGCAGCAAGGGCTGGAGCGAGATGTTCTCCGGCGGCATGCTTAAACTGGGTCTGGAAGTGCGCGACTATATTATAGTTGCAGTAGCAATAGTCATTTTCCTGATCGTCGGGATACTTCAGGGCAAGAAGCCCGTGGCCGAGCAGCTGGCCGAAAAGCCGCTCGTTCCGAGGTATCTGATCGTCTGGGCCCTCATAATCGTAATTTTGGTGTTCGGAGCCTACGGCATAGGCTTCGACGCCACGCAGTTCATATACAACCAGTTCTAGGAAAGGAGGAGACATGAAGAAAAGAATCGTAAAGATCGTAATATGCGTCGTCCTCCTTGCCGCTAGCCTGTTCCTGCTGCAAAAGCTCCTGGTGCCCAAGTACGCCACCACTAACGAGGAGGGCATACTCTCCTCCGAGTACTACGCCAACGCCGGAAACAACGACGTGCTGTTCATAGGGGACTGCGAGGTCTACACCAACTTCTCGCCGGTAAAGCTGTGGCGCGACTACGGCATCACAAGCTACATCCGCGGAACTCCGCAGCAGCTCACCTGGCAGTCCTATTACCTGCTGGAGGACACGCTGCGCTACGAAACGCCCAAGGTAGTGGTGTTCAACGTGCTGGCCATGAAGTACGCCGAGCCGCAGAACGAGGCCTACAACCGCCTTACTCTGGACGGCATGAAGTGGTCCAGGACCAAGCTGGACGCCGTTAAGGCTTCCATGACGGACGAAGAGACCGTGGCAAGCTACATTTTTCCGCTGCTGCGCTTCCACTCCCGCTGGAACGAGCTTAGCTCCGAGGACATAAACTACCTGTTCAGGACCGAGAAGCTGTCGCACAACGGCTACCTTATGCGCGTGGACGCCAAGCCCGCCGGTCAGGTGCCGGATCCCGTGCCGCTTCCGGACTACACCATAGGCCCCAAGTGCTGGGAGTATCTGGACAAGATACGCGAGACCTGCGATCAGAAGGGAATAAAACTGGTGCTTATAAAGGCGCCGTCGCTCTATCCCGCCTGGTACGACCAGTGGGACAAGCAGGTGGTGGATTACGCCGCCAAGTACGGTCTGGAATACATTAACTTCTATGCTCTTGCAGACGAGACCGGAATAGATTACAATACGGATACATACGACGCC
>JAFWVZ010000014.1 GCA_017523605.1 Bacillota bacterium
TAGACAGGATTGTATTCGGGCAGCAAAGTATGCTCCGGAACCGTGTTGTGTTCCGGACGCTGAGGGGTCTCCTGGTTGTAGAAGCCTTCTTCGCTCATGGTGTCACCCAAGCTGCTTTTCGCGGTATCTAAAGAACCGCACCTTTACCTGCATTTTTATAATATCATAAGAATTAATTATTAAACGATAAAAATAATAGTTTCTGCTTGTGTTTTTTACCCAAAACGATCTGCCGCAGGTACTTTCAGACACGATCTTGCTGTCCTGCGGCGCTGCGTCTGCAGAAAGCCGGATCTTGCCGGACAAGACCGCTGCGGTCCGGAAGCGCTGATGCAACATTATTCAACTTGATCCATATACTCCTCAAATTGCAGGTAAATGTGGTAAAATATATTATTGTAGTAATAATGGAACAAGACCTATATTCTGCCCCGGTCCCGGATCGGCCGGGCAGACGCTGATACCATATCTTTCATAAGGGAACGGACATGAAGACCAAAAAGATACGACCGCTGCGCACCAAGATAGCGCAGGCCATAATATTCATAGTGACCGCTTCGCTGCTTTGCGTAGGGGCCGTCTTCCTTATAAACTCCCGCAGGCTTTCCAAAACGCTTATGGATTCTAACAGGCAGATGTCCGGAACGTCCAGGAACATGTCGTCCGAATACATGGACGGGACCGCACGCGAGCGCCTTCAGGAGCTTGCGGACGACAAGGCAGCCCTTGCGGACAGGACCTTCTACGAATTCCGCCAGGCAGTAGGCACGGTTGCCACCGCCGCCGAAAAGCTGTATGCCGAAAGCGATTCCTATCCGAACAGGCCTGCCCCGCTCCCGGATCCCGCAAAGGACGGCGAACTATCCGTACAGGCCCTCTACGCTCCGGGTGTAGATCCCAACGCTCCGGAGATCATCCGCGAGGCAGGACTGATAGGCAACCTGCAGGAGACCATCTATTCCGTAAATCACAATTCCGAGAACCTGGCGTCTGTCTACTTTGCTTCCGATAAAGGCGTAATGGTGCAGGCCGACTACATTTCCGCAAAGAAATACGACGAAGACGGCATACTTATGCCTCTGGACGCCAAGACCCGTCCGTGGTATCAGGGCGCTGCCGCTGCAGGCAAGGCTTTCATGACGTCCGTCACCCAGGACGCCCACACCCCGCGGCTGGGAATAATGTGCGGAATTCCTGTGTACCGCGACGGGAAGCTGATGGGAGTAGCCGGTTCCGGCATGTACCTGGACAGCATCAACAGCCTTATAGAGAGCGTGGACCTTGGAGACAAAGGCAACGTCTGCATAGTTAACCAGCTTGGACGCATACTGTTCTCCACCTTCCACAGCGGAGTGCTTTCGGTGGAGGAGAACGACAAAGACCTGCGTCTTTCACCGGACGCTGCAATGATAGGACTTGCCATCGAGGCTCTGCGCGGGGAAAAAGGAATAAAGCAGCTGAGCATAGACGGTGTACCCTCCTACGTAGCGTATTCTCCTATGAAGACCGTAGGATGGTCCATATTCGTGGTCCTGTCCGAGGATCAGGTGGAAGCACCCACAACAGCCCTTCAGGAAGGTCTGGGACGGATAGCCGCTGAATCCGAAGCGGACGCCATGGAAAAAGCCAACAGGGCAACGTTCCTGTATCTGATCGTGTTTGCCGCAGCGCTTGCTATAGCTCTGGCAGTGTCGTTCCTGCTCTCCAAACGAATTGTGGACCCAATTCAGAAACTTACTGACAAGGTGGGCCATGTTAAAGGCGACGACCTGGAATTCAACTGGGACCTAAACACCGGTGACGAGACCCAGCTCCTGGCGGAGTCTTTCGAGTCCCTTACCGGAAGGATCAAGACCTATGTGGATGACATACAGAAGATAACAGCGGAAAAAGAGCGCATAGGCGCGGAACTGGAGCTTGCCACGCGCATACAGACAAGCATGCTTCCCAACATCTTCCCCGCCTTCCCGGACCGCAAGGATTTCGATGTCTACGCGTCCATGGATCCGGCCAAGGAAGTAGGCGGCGATTTCTACGACTTCTTCCTGATCGATGACGACCATCTGGCGATGGTAATAGCGGACGTGTCCGGCAAGGGCATCCCGGCCGCGCTGTTCATGATGGTATCCATGATCCTTATCAGGAACGAAGTCATCAACGGTCTAAGCCCCGCCGAAGTGCTGGAGAACGTAAACAACAAGATCTGCAGCAACAACCGCGAGGAGATGTTCGTTACGGTATGGCTGGGCATCCTGGACATAAAGACCGGAAAGCTTACTGCGGCCAACGCGGGTCACGAGTATCCGACACTTAAAAATCCGGACGGAAGCTTCGAACTTATAAAAGACAAGCATGGCTTCGTGGTCGGCGGCATGTCCGGGATCAAGTATAAGGAATATGAATGGGATCTTAAGCCGGGTTCCAAGATATTCGTATACACGGACGGAGTTCCGGAGGCTACGGACAGCAGCAACGGACTGTTCGGCACCGACAGGCTGCTCGACGCCCTGCGCCCCGCGGAGGACAGCGATCCCAAGTCCATAATCGAGGCGGTCGATGCCGCGATACGCGGATTCGTTAAGGATGCGCCGCAGTTCGACGACATTACCATGCTCTGCATGGAGTATAAAGGCCAGAAAGAGGATCTGTAATGAAGGACGGAAAACAAAAACGCAGGGTGCTCTGGGTGGTCCTGCTGATCATCTTTTCGTTATTATTCTTTGCCGTGCTGGAGCTCGGAAAGCACACCGTTTTCGGCTGGATACTTACTGCGGTGCTCATAGCGCTTTTCGTACTGTTAAGAAAGCGCTTCCTCAACAAGACCGGTAAGCTGCCGCGATTCCTCAGCTGGATCTGCCTTATTGCTTTGTTCGGCGCGATCCTGTGGATATCCTGGCCACCGGTCAAGGCAGTACCTGCGGTGCAGGGCAGAAACGGCGGTACGACAGGCGTGATCCACACCGCGCAGGGCGACCTTACAGGCGTTTACACAAAGGACAAGCAGGTGGAGGTCTATGCCGGCATCCCCTACGCTAAGCCACCTGTGGGCGAGCTCCGCTGGAAGGAGCCTGTGCCTGCGGATCCCTGGGAAGGCGTGCTGGCCGCGGACCACTTTGCTCCCATGTCCATGCAGACGCAGAAACTGCCCATATACGATTCCCTGGCCCAGATAATAGGTTATCACGATTACAAGATATCCCTTTCGGACAACTGGCGCGCCCCCGCAAGCGAGGACTCGCTCTACCTTAACATCTGGAAGCCTGCTGGCGACGTCAGCAACATGCCGGTGCTTGTATACGTACACGGCGGGTCCCTTCAGACCGGGCAGCCCTGGTATCAGGACTACAGCGGTCTGGGGCTTGCGCACGAAGGCGTAGTGGTGGTGAACATGGGCTACCGCCTGGGCATTTTCGGGTTCTTTGCAGACGAAGAACTTGCTAAGGAATCTCCCAACGGCACCACCGGAAACTACGGACTGCTGGACCAGATACTGGCTCTTAAGTGGGTGCAAAGCAACATAGCGGCATTCGGCGGGGATCCGGATAACGTTACGCTGTCCGGAGAATCCGCGGGTTCCGCCTGCGTTTCCGCGCTCTGCACATCGCCTCTTGCAAAGGGACTGTTCAGAAGAGTCGTAGGCGAAAGCTCCACTGTTACGGCCCCCTCCCCCGCTCACTCGTTCCGCGGATACGATGCGGCGCTTGCAGGCTCAGCAGGCACCAAAAAACGCTTTAACGTCTCCACGATAGAAGAGCTCAGGGCCATCCCGGCCGAAAAGCTGGCCTCCGAGATGGACTTCCACCATCACATCACCATAGACGGCTACGTGCTTACGGAGACGCCCTACGAATCCTACGCTAAAGGCATACACAACGAGGAAGCCCAGATGCACGGATACAACCGCGACGAGGCTGCGCCCTTCATCCTGTTCAATCAGGGCAATCTTAAGAACTACGAAAAGAAAGTCCGCGCGTTCTTTAAAGACTCCTACGCAGACAGGATGCTGGAGATCTTCCCGGCATCCACCAACGAAGAGGCCCGCGAGAACTGGGCGCACATCAACAACATAGTGCTGTTCACCTACGGCCACTGGTGCTGGGAGAGGCAGGCTCTTAAGAACAACATTCCCACCTACGTCTATTACTTCACCAAGCAGAACGGCAGGCTCAGTGCCTGGCACAGCGGCGAAGAGGTCTACCTCTACGGAAACATCCCGGAAGGGTCCCCGCTCTACGACTCGGACGACCGCGAGCTAAGCCGCATCTGGCTTCAGTACTTTAAGAACTTCATTTCCGCCGGTGACCCCAACGGCAGCGGACTTCCAAGGTGGGAAAAGAGCTCCGGAAACGGAAAGGTCCTGAGACTGGATTCTCA
>JAFWVZ010000212.1 GCA_017523605.1 Bacillota bacterium
ATACGGTAGGCATGACCGGCGACGGCATAAACGACATACTTGCCCTTAAGGAAGCGGACTGCTCGGTGGCCATGGCTTCCGGCTGCGACGCGGCGATGCAGGTGTCGCAGGTGGTGCTTCTGGATTCGGACTTTGCGGCAATGCCCGGAGTGGTGGCGGAAGGCAGGAGGGTGGTAAACAACATCCAGCGCTCTGCCAGCCTGTTCCTTATAAAGAACATATTCTCGCTCCTTACGGCGCTGCTTTCGATATTATTCTTTGCGCGCTATCCCATGCAGCCTACTCAGGTAACGCTGGTGGCGGCGTTTACCATAGGCGTGCCGGGCTTCTTCCTGGCTCTTGCGCCCTGCAAGGAAAGGATAAAAGGCAGTTTCCTGTTCAACGTTCTGAGAACAGCTGCTCCGGCCGGAATAACGGACTGCATAGCGGTGTTCGGATTCTCCGCGTTCGCGGCGTCCATAGGTATTCCGGAGGCCGAGGTCTCCACGGCGTGCACGGTGCTCCTTGGCTGGGTGGGCCTCCTGATGCTTCTAATGATAAGCAGACCGCTGAACGTATGGCGAGTGGTCCTTATTATTGCCTGCGCGGCAGGCGCGATACTTGCGGGAATGCTGCTTCCGTGGCTCTTCTCGATAACGCCCATGTCCGCGGCATGCGTTAAGCACCTGCTTGCTTTCATGTCCGGGTCAACGGCCGTGCTGATAGTGCTTACCTCTCTTGCCGGAAAAATAAAAGGGCCCGGCAGAAAAAACAGGGATCCTGCCGAAATAACATAAGGCCCGCGGGAAAAGCTCCGCGCGGGTCTGAGACATCTGAAGAACATAAAAACTCCGGGGTTCATCCCCGGAGGTCTACTGCATCTGTTCCAGATGCTTTTTTATTGCTTCGAACGTCTTTTCGCTTATGTAGTGCTCTATCCGGCAGGCGTCGTCCTGCGCGGTCTTTTCGTCCACACCTAAAAGCATGAGCGCTTTGGACAGGGCGTTGTGCCTTTCGTAGATGCGCTCCGCTATCTCGCGGCCGCTTGCGGTAAGCGTTATCGCGCCCGCGGGATCCACGTCTATGTAGCCGTTCTCCTTTAAGATCTTTACAGCCCTGCTTACGGACGGCTTGGAAAAGCCCATGCGGTCCGCAACGTCTATAGAACGCACCGCGGGCAGTTCGTCAGAAAGTATGAGTATGTTTTCCAGGTACATCTCGCCGGATTCCAGTAATGCCATGGCGACGCGCTCCTTTCGTGCTTTAAATATTTATTTAATTATACCAATAATGGCAATGGATTAAAAGCGGAAACGTTTTCAAACTCTGTACCGTTTCTGCCGATTCTATGAACGTCCGGCGGCAGGGCGTTTGATATAATTTCATTGCAAAAGTGCTGCCAGCAGTGGTAGGCGGTTAGCCCTCTTTAAGAAAGGGGGTGGTGCGTATGGATATATATGATCTTATGACCTTTATCGGGTTAATGATCGCTGTCTTTATGGCAGGATATACTGTAGGCAAAAAGAAATAACCGCCCATTATGACCCCAACGGCGCGGTTATTTACCAAACCTGAGGGCTGACCGTCTGTCCGGCAGCCTTTTGCTGTTTTCATTCTATATTGCCCCGGCGCCTTTGTCAATAAAGCCGGGGTGTTCAAGCAGAAGCACGACCCCAAAATAATAGATCCAGGCCATTGATCGATCGGATCTGTTCAGCGGTAAAAGTTTTTCTCAAATGTTGAAAAAAAGACTTGCAAAGTTAGCGACTGCTAACTATAATTAGTTGAAGGTTAGCAATAGCTAACCAAGGAAAGGAGCTGCTGTCATGATGCCTTTAAGTCTGGCTTCGCCGGGAGAAGAAAACATCGTTCAGAGGGTGGGCGGATCGCCCGATGTCCGCCAGCATTTAAAGGAGCTGGGATTCGTTCCGGGCTCCACTGTCACCATAATCAGTACGCTGAGCGGAAACGTAATAGTAAAGGTCAAGGAGTCGCGCATAGCCATAAGCGACGAGATGGCCAGGAAGATAATGATATAGTGCCGGACCGTACAGCCAAATGGTCCGGGACTGTGGAAATAATTGCAAAACAGGAGGGTCTACGGAATGTTTACACTTAAGGACGCCGCGATAGGCAGCACCGTAAAGGTAGTCAAGCTTCGCGGAGAGGGCGCGGTAAAGCGCCGCATAATGGACATGGGGATAACCAAAGGCGTGGAGATCTACATAAGGAAGGTAGCGCCGCTTGGAGATCCCATAGAGCTTAACCTTCGCGGCTACGAGCTGTCGCTGCGCAAGGCGGACGCGGAGAACATAGAAGTAGCGGATCTGACCGATACCGCGGAAGATAAGGAGGAGTAGCATATGGGAATCAGGATAGCCCTTGCGGGCAACCCCAACAGCGGAAAGACTACGCTGTTCAACGCGCTCACCGGATCCAACCAGTTCGTGGGAAACTGGCCGGGAGTAACCGTGGAAAAGAAGGAAGGAAAGCTTAAGAGATCCGAGGACGTTACCATAACGGACCTTCCGGGCATATACTCGCTGTCTCCCTATACACTGGAAGAAGTAGTAGCCAGAAACTACCTCATAGGCGAGCGTCCGGATGCGATACTCAACATCGTGGACGGCACCAACCTGGAGAGGAACCTCTACCTTACCACCCAGCTGACCGAGCTTGGAATTCCGGTAGTCGTAGCCATCAACATGATGGACCTCGTAAAGAAGAACAACGACAAGATAAATACGGAAGAGCTTGCCAGACAGCTTGGCTGCAAGGTGGTGGAGATCTCCGCGCTTAAAGGCACCGGAGTAATGGAAGCTGCCAAAGCTGCAGTGGACGCCGCAAAGAACACTAAGACCGTTCCGCAGCACAAGTTCGCAGGCTCCGTGGAACACGCAATAGCTCACATAGAAGAGGCCGTGGTGCACGATCTTCCGGAAGAGCAGCAGCGCTGGTACGCGGTAAAGCTCTTCGAAAGAGACGACAAGGTGCTTGAGCAGCTTAAGCTGCCCAAGGAGACCCTGGATCACATAGAAAAGGATATCCAGGCAGTAGAGACGGAGTTCGACGACGACGCCGAGAGCATCATCACCAACGAGCGCTATGTCTACATAGCCGAAGTAATAAAGGCCTGCTACAGGAAGAAAGCCGCCGGAGCGCTTACTGCATCGGACAGGATAGACAAGGTGGTCACCAACCGCTGGCTGGGACTGCCGATATTCGCAATAATAATGGCGGTAGTATACTGCCTGTCCATGGCGAGTTTCGCTCCCGGAACCAAACTTACCGACTGGGCCAACGACGGACTGTTCGGCGACGGCTGGCATCTTCTGGGAATAGGCTCCAAACAGAGCGCGGAAGCTGAGGAGGCTTACGGCGACACGGATCTTATCCTGGACGCGTTCATAAATGAGTACGGTTCGGACGAGACCGCGGATGCCATAGACCTTGAGAGCGAGGAGTTCGACGGGGATGCTGCCAAGACGGCGCTGGCCGCGCTTCTTGCGGCAGTACCGGACGGAGCGGAAGTCGAATACACGATAGTCGACGAAGAGACTCTGGACGAAGAGAAAGCAACGGCTTCTAAGAAGGACCTTTCTGAAGCAATAGAAAACTTCCTGAACACCGAGTACAAGGAGGCCATGGGCGCTCCCGATCCGGCCTCCTACGGTGTTTGGGTCCCCGGCATCCCGGGACTCATTGAGGGCGCTCTGGACAAGGCGAACTGCGCGGAATGGCTCAAGGGCCTCATCCTCGACGGTATCGTAGCGGGCGTAGGAGCCGTACTGGGCTTCGTTCCGCAGATGCTGGTGCTGTTCCTGCTGCTGGCCTTCCTTGAGGCCTGCGGCTACATGGCCCGTATAGCCTTCGTGCTCGACCGTATATTCAGAAGATTCGGTCTCTCCGGAAAGTCCTTCATACCTATGCTTATCGGCACGGGCTGCGGAATACCGGGAGTCATGGCATCGCGTACCATAGAGAACGAACGCGACCGCCGCATGACCGTAATGACTACGACCTTCATCCCCTGCGGAGCTAAGATCCCGTTCATAGGGCTGATCGCCGGCGCGCTGTTCGGCGGAGCCTGGTGGGTGGCGGTATCCGCGTACTTCATAGGAATGGCAGCAATAATCATTTCCGGCATAATGCTCAAGAAGACCAGGATGTTCGCGGGAGATCCGGCTCCGTTCGTTATGGAGCTCCCGGCTTACCACTGGCCGACACTTGGCAACGTACTGAGATCCATGTGGGAGCGCGGCTGGTCCTTCATTAAGAAGGCCGGTACTATCATCCTCCTTTCGACGATAGTGATCTGGTTCCTGTCGCGCTTCGGATGGGTCGACGGAGCCTTCGGAATGCTGGAAGAAGACGCGATCGGAAACAGCATCCTTGCGGGCGTAGGCAACGCTCTTAAGTGGATATTCGTTCCGCTCGGCTGGGGCACCTGGCAGGCGACGGTGGCATCCATCACCGGTCTTGTGGCCAAGGAGAACATCGTTGCTACCATGGGCGTTCTGTACGGAAGCCAGGCCGGATTTGCGGCTGAGTTCACCATGCTTACGGGATTCTCCTTCCTGGTGTTCAACCTGCTCTGCGCCCCGTGCTTCGCGGCAATGGGCGCCATCAGAAGAGAGATGAACAGCGCCAGGTGGACCTGGTTCGCCATCGGTTACGAGTGCGCGTTCGCCTACGTGATAGCTCTCATGATCAACCAGTTCGGAAGACTGTTTACCGGACAGGTGAACGTTATCGGACTGATATTCGCGCTGGCGTTCCTGGTAGGCATCATCTACATGCTCTTCTTCAAGAAGTATCAGGAAGCTACCAAGCTTACCATCCGCGCCGTGGACGCAGCAAAGTAGGAGCAGAGTAATCGTTCCGCAGGCCTTACCGGGCGGCTGCCGGAACAGATCCTTTAAACTGAAAGGACAAAATGATCAACTTTTTAGCGGACAACCTGGCGACCATACTGATAACACTGGTGCTTATCGGCATAGTGGCGCTGATAATACGGAAGCTTGCAAAAGACAAGAAGGCGGGACGGTCGTTCTGCGCCATGTCCGCAAGCGGCACCTGCGGCAGCTGTCCGCACGGAAAGGAAGGCTGCACTGCCTGCACCTTTCCAAAAGACATAAAGATAGAAAAACCATAAAAGCCATAGAGAAACATCACGCGTTAAGAGGCGGTCTCTGCAGAAAGAGACCGCCTTTTAGCATGCCGCGCGCCGCAACCCATCCGCATTAAACCACAGCTGTCCATTAAGTTGCAAAAAATGCGGTGCCGGTTTGTTCCATCATTGACCGTTGTACAATATAGTGATAAAATCAACAATAGCAAAATATTGCAGCTTCAAGTGCCGCCGGCCGGAAGAGCATTGACCGCCCGGAGGAGAATAGGGAACCGCGTGCGAATCGCGGACGGGACCGCCGCTGTAAGCGCAGAAACAGACCCTAAGAGCCATTGGGACAGACCCGAGAAGGCAGGGCCTTACGGAAAGGCCGTTATGCGCAAGTCAGAAGACCTGCTTGAAGTAGATCGATCGGTATCATTGTATGCACAGAGGGTAAACGGCCGCTGTAGATGCAGTGGCCGGTTTTAATATCAGGAGGAAAAAATGAAACGTAATGTAAAGCTTATCAGCCTTCTTCTTGTGCTGGTAATGGTACTGGGCGTCGTCCTCTGCGGATGCGGCGCCAAGGAAGATCCCAAGAACGCGGCTTTCGTGACCCTTACCGACCAGGCCGAGCTCGCTAAGGACAAGTCCGGCAATTACATTGCCGCGCGCGCTCTGGAGATACCCGCGGAAGGCACCACTGTAGGAGACCTCATCAAGCAGCTCCACAAGGATCTGTTCAAGGACGGCGAAGCCGGATACGCGACCTC
>JAFWVZ010000213.1 GCA_017523605.1 Bacillota bacterium
AATCATTATAAATATTATTGTTTTAATGTATTTAAGCTTCATAGCACGCCATGAAGCATCCCCTCATGAACGGATGATAACACCAGTCACGGAAGAGGTCAACGCGCGGAATAGGTAAAAACGGCACAGAATTTTTTGCTGACGGATCTGTTTGCTAAAACCTTATCCTCAGTGCCGCGCATGAGTTCCGCGGTACATCGCTACGCATACGAGAGCCGTTAAAGGCATCGTGAGCAATATTCCCAGGCTGCCTACTATAGCGTTCAGAAGTTCGACAACGATGCTTTCCGTATTGATCATTTCCATAAGGGAGTTAGAATACGTTATTCTAAGCAGGATGGTGCACAGGGAGCTGCCGATGTATGCAAGCACCAGAGTATTGGCCATTGTGCCCATAACGTCTCTGCCGATGTTCATTCCGCTTTTGAATAGTTCCTTATCCGAGATGGACGGAGCGTGGCGCTTCACCTCGAACAGAGAAGACGCCATGTCCATTGCAACATCCATAAGCGCGCCCATGGCGCCGATGGTTATCATTGCAAATATGAGCGCCCTTAAGTTGATCGGAGCAGAGTCCTCGCCCATTATCTGAAGATAAACAGAATGCTCGTCGATGAATCCGGTCAGATGCATTATTCTGTCGGATATCAGAGTGACGACAGCAGCTGCAAGCACTCCGGCGCCGCAGCCGAGCATGGTAGCTATCGATTTAGCCGAGATTCCGTTTGTCAGAATGAGCGTCATTACTATCGTAAACACGCATATCAGTATTGTGAGAAGATATACGTTGAAACCTGCAAGGACCCCGGGAATGAATACGCAGAACACAGCAAGGCATGTGAATACAAGCGACAATAAAGTATTCAGACCCTTCCCTCTTCCAAAAACTACTAAGAGAACAAGAAACAGAGCACCGAGCACGAATATGTACTCGGACCTTGCGTAGTTTCCGAAGACCCATTCCTCGGTGCCGTAGACTGCACCGTAATCCAGCAGGATGACTTTATCTCCGACCTTAACGAAGCGCTCGCCGGTATCCAGATACGAATCTATCTGCTGGTGAGCTTCTACTGTCCTGCCTTTGTTTTCCCCACTCAGTATTCTCGCGGTGAAATACTGAGTTCTGGCGGAGAAATCGATCCCGTCCAATGACTCTTCTACAAGTTCGCCGAGTTCCGTTACTTTTGCCTTAGCGGATGTCTCCGGATGATCCAATATGATCAGGTTTTTTGAAAAGAAACGGTTTCCGCAAAAAAGAAGCACAACTGAAAGAACAACTGTGATAATCCATATTGCGAGTTTTTTGTCGGATCTGTTTTTAGCTCTCATGACATTGTGTCCTCAGAAATGTTCGGGGTACGGAGAGTATCGTAAATCGAAACAAGTCTGCCCTGCGCGTCTTCTGCGTAAAGATCGAGACGAGTGATGCGGCAGTCTTCGACGTTTATATCAAGATTATAATACTTAAACAGACTTTGTAAAAGTTTTCCGGGATTTAAAGTCTCGTTGCTTGCGCAGCGAAGCATCATCCTAAGCATGACTGTACCGTCTTCCTGAGCGGAGCAGGAAAGATCTTTAATGAACGCTTTTATGTCCTTTTCTACAAGCTTTTTGGTCTTCTTATCCTTCTTGGTGATGAAGATCCTTTCCTGTCCAAGGAACTGTACGGGATCAGGCATGCAGACATCGTTTTTAAGGCCGAAAACAGCCTCATACAGAGCGTAACTCGTCTTGTTCGATAAATTATCCGATGTTCGTTCAGTCTGTACAGGATCGAAGAATTTAAGGCCTTCCGGCATTGCTTCGTTAAGCGTTTCCGCAAGCCCGGCAGGTTCATAAGGAGCAAGAGTATCGATCTCGAAATACTCGCTCTCGCTCTCGTATCCCAGAGAAAGAGGCTGGACTATGTTGACCAGCTCGTGCGGATTATAGCCGTTGGAAAAACCGACTTTTATCCCGCCTTTCCTGACAGCGCGCTTAAACAGTCTGGCAAGATCCAGATGAGAAATGAAGCGCATGTTTCCTTTTTTTGTAAATCGCATAACGTAACGGTTCATTTCAATATGCCCTTGCTCCTGCATTCGGTATATCTGTCTATGCCGCAGCCGTTGCAGTTGTGTCTGCAGTCGGGTGTGGTCTGTTCTTTTAAGGACTTGTTATATTCCCGGATAAGGAAATCATCCGAAACACCGCTGTCGATGATCTCCCACGGAAGCGGCGCTCCCACGGGAAGACCGGTAAGCGTATAGTGATCCTGCCCGACGCCGCATTCTTTAAGAGCAGTTCTCCAAGCGTCTTCTTTAAAATGCTCCGTCCAGGAATCGAAGCTGCAGCCAAGTTCCCATGCTCTTTTTATTACGGGGCACAGATCCCTGCCGCCTCTGGCGAGCACAGTCTCCAGAGTACTTACGAAACTTTCGTGGTAATGAAGTGTTACGCCTTTTATGCTTCTGATCCTGTTTCTAAGCAGATCGTGCTTTCTAGCAAATTCTTCGGGAGTGTTCTGCGGGATCCACTGGAAAGGTGTAAAAGGCTTGGGAACGAAATTAGCAACACTTACTGAAACGCTGAATCGTCCGCGCATCCCGTTATTCTTTGCGCGCGACAGATCCATTATTTTACGTGCGATGTCCGCTATTCCTTCCAGATCCTCGTCTGTCTCAGTCGGAAGACCGATCATGAAGTAAAGTTTTACGGAATTCCAGCCAAGTTCGATGGCTTTTTCTACAGCGCCTAATATGTCTGCTTCCGTAATGTTCTTGTTTATGACGTCGCGGAGCCTCTGCGTTCCGGCTTCGGGTGCGAAAGTCAGGCCGGTCTTCCTCATGCCCTGGATCTCGTCCAGTATCTTAAAACTGAAATTGTCAAGCCTTAAGGACGGAAGCGAGACGGAGATCTTTTTATCCTTGCAGTATCCGATGATGTCTGTCATAAGAGGCTGGAACTGACTGTAGTCCGATGTGGAAAGAGAAAGCAGTGAAAGCTCTCCGTATCCGCTGTTCTTAAGCTGCTGCACAGCGTAATGATAGTTCTTTTCCTTGCTTCTTTCCCTTACAGGCCTGTATATCATTCCCGCCTGGCAGAACCTGCAGCCTCTGGTACAGCCGCGGAAAAGTTCGCAGACAGCCCTCTCCTGAACGACTTCAGTAAGCGGATTGATGGTGCGTTCCGGATAATCTACTGTGTCAAGATCGTCCAGAAATGCCCGGAGTACTTTGTCCGGCGCGGAAGGCTCTGTCTTAGCCATGCGGACATAGCGCCCGTATTCATCGTAAACAGGTTTATAGAATGAAGGAACATATACGCCCTGAAGCTTCTGCAGCCTTAAGAGCGAATCGTATTTGGAAAGACCGTTTTTCTTGCATTCTGCGCAGACACGGCAGAACTCAGGAAGAAGTTCCTCGCCGTCCCCTACCAGTACCGCGTCAAAAAAGTCCGCAAGGGGTTCCGCGTTGAACGCACAGGGACCTCCTGCGATGATGAGCGGGTCTTCTTCCGTTCTGTCAGCAGAAAGTAAAGGTATTCCTGCAAGGTCCAGCATGCTGAGGATGTTTGTATAAGACATCTCGTACTGCAGTGTAAAACCTACTATGTCCGCGTCTCTTACAGGAGTCTTTGTTTCCAGAGTATATAAAGGCAGACCGCGTTCCTTCATCGCGGCCTGCATGTCTTTTTTAGGAGCAAATACACGCTCCATGTATGTGTGCTCGGTCTTGTTAAGGATATTGTAGAGAATAGAAAGACCGTTCCAGGACATGCCTATTTCGTAGGTGTCCGGAAAACACATAGCCATCCGGACATCAAAACTGCCGTCCTCCTTAAGGACGCTGTTAGGTTCGCCTCCTATGTACGAGGCGGGTCTTTCAACTGTCATCAGCAGACTGTCGAGTTTCTGCTGGACTTCATTCCTCGTAATACTCAAACTCGTAGTCAAATACCTTTACTGTATCTCCGTCCTCAAGGCCTTCTTCGATAAGCTGATCGAAGACGCCTTTGCTCTCTATGTATTTATACAGATACCTGAGAGAACCGGTGTCGTTGAAATTTGTGGAATCGAATATCTTGCGGAGCTGCTTTCCGGTAAGAACGAATACGCCGTTCTCGTCCACGTCTATGTTTATGTCTCGGAAATCCGGTTCGTCTTCCGGATCAGGCGCGTTGTAGAATACGATATCCTCTTCTTCGTCTTCGCTGATGGTCTCCAGCTTGGCGGCAACAGCTTTTATAAGCTCGTCAACGCCTTCGTGTATGGGCGCAGAGATGTAATATAGCTCGTATCCTTTGGATCTTACGTAATTGCTGAACTTTTCTACATCCTCATCCTCTGCCATGTCGATCTTGTTTGCAGCAACGATCATGGGCTTTGACGCAAGTTTTTCGCTGTAATTGCGAAGTTCCTTGTTTATGTTGTCGAAGTCCTGCGAAGGATCCCGGCCCTCGGAACCCGAAACATCCACGACATGGATCAACATGCGTGTGCGCTCTATGTGCTTAAGGAAGTCAAGACCAAGTCCAAGTCCTTCCGACGCGCCTTCAATAAGTCCGGGAATGTCCGCCATTACGAAGCTTTTGTCGTAAAAATTGACGACTCCCAGATTAGGAGTGATGGTAGTAAAATGATAATCCGCTATCTTAGGCGCAGCAGACGTGCATACGGAAAGAAGCGTGGACTTGCCTACGTTGGGATAGCCCACGAGACCTACGTCTGCTATAAGCTTAAGTTCCAGCTCTATGTTTCTTTCAACGGCAAAACCGCCGGACTCCGCAAAGTTAGGAGCCTGACGCACGGAGTTCTTAAACTGGACGTTGCCCTTGCCGCCTTTTCCGCCTTTAGCCGCAACAAAACGCTGGCCCTCCTCCTTAAGATCTG
>JAFWVZ010000214.1 GCA_017523605.1 Bacillota bacterium
ACTGGAAAAACGCTTCTGGCACAAAAGATGCTCGAAAAATACAAATATCCGTATCTGTCGATCGATCACCTGAAAATGGGTCTGATCCGCAGCGGGAATACCGATCTCACACCAGAAGACGATGACGAGCTTACGGAATATCTGTGGCCGATAGTCAGAGAGATCATTAAGACAGCCATAGAGAACGACCAGAATCTCATTGTTGAAGGCTGCTATATCCCTGCTGACTGGCGACAGGATTTTGATATGAGTTATCTTAGACACATCACTTTCCTATGTCTCGCAATGACAGATGAATATGTCGAAGACCATTTCGATGAGATAATCGGGCACGAATCTGAGATAGAATCCAGACTGGTCAAAGAAGACTGCACGATTGATGAACTAAAGCAATGCAACAAGTGGTTTATCGATACTTTTAGCAGTACCGGGGAGAAAGTCGTACTTATAGAAGATGTTTTTGAAAGAGTTATTGATGATCTGATAGACTGACAAATTCCAGTTTGACGGGATATCACTAAATCGCTGTTTGTCGGGATATTGCCAGAATCGGGATTCTCGGAGGTATTACAATGAATAACACATATAATGAGCTGAAAAATAAGGGCCTTCACTTGGTGAAGGCAGACAAGGAGAACTTCTGGACGCTCATGGATCTTAGAGTCTCGAAAGACCAGGAGGAATTCGTGGCTTCGAATTCGGTAAGTCTGGCGCAGGCCTATGATACACTGACTGACGGCAGATTTGTTCAGCCTTTCGGCATCTGGGACGGCGATACTCCCGTGGGCTTCGCCATGATCGGTCACAATTCAGAAGAGTACGAAGAGATGGCTGAGGTCTACAGGCACAGCTACTGTCTGTGGCGCTTCATGATCGATCAGAGGTATCAGAAGCGCGGCTACGGCAGGGATGCTCTTAAACTGCTGCTGGACTATATCCGCACGTTCCCGGATGGAGAAGAATCGCTCTGGAGCACTTCCTGGGAGCCCGGAAACGATGTCGCCGCGAAGCTGTATCACGATTTCGGTTTTATAGAGAACGGAGAGAAGGACGGAGACGAGATCGTTGCCGTTTTTGTGCTCTGAAAAAGCTCGCCAAATTCAAGTTTGTCTATATGAGATACTATTGATTTCAGGCCGGAAACAATAACAAGCAGACCGCTTGACTAACTGTCAAAATGCTTTTTTCTAACGGATCTCTAACAGATTTTTTGAATTAGAGATCCTTTTATTTTTCATAGAACATAACAGAACTTGGACCCGTGATGGGGATGAACGTCCGGTGTACGTTCAGGCCCCCGAGGGAAACGAGGGGCATCTAATAAACACATTGCGTCGCAAGAAGGCCCGGTGGACCTTCGAGCAGCGAAATACCGCCCTTCATTCTGCAATAATTACATATTTTTTGTATTATATTATTCAAAAGCTGCACATCCGTGCTATAATATTATAAAATCATGCTGCGGTCCAGGATCTCAGCAGCGCAATCATCTTCATGCATATTATATCCCGGAGGTTAAAATGGCACGCAATGTTTACAAGGTCGTTGAAGGCGACAGTCTCACCAGCATAGCCAAGAAGTTCGGAACTACTCCTCAGGCTCTGGTAAGGCTCAACGACATACCCGGTCCGAAAATGATCAAACCCGGCATGGAACTGATCGTACCGGACAATTCGGAACACGAGGCTGCGGTAAAGGCAGCTAAAGAGGCCCAGGCCAAGTCCATCGCAGCAGCAAAGGAAACCGTAATAGCAGAGGCTAAGGCGATCGCCGCAGCAGCGGAAAACGTTGAAGCTCCGGTCTTTAAGACCTTTAAATATACAGCAGTTGCCGGCGATACGCTTACCAAGATCGCCAAGAAGTTCGGAACTACTCCGCAGGATCTGGTAAGGCTCAACGGAATAACCGGTCCTAAGCAGGTAAAGCCCGGCATGGAACTGGCGATCCCGGATGGTTCAGTCAGCGAAGCAGCCTCCGGAAAAACTCAGGCTGAAGTAGTTGCAGAGCAGGAAAAGGCGATAGCCAAGGCAAGAGCGGCAGCGGCAGCACATGCAGTTGCGGCAGCAAGAGCTGCTGCTCCGGAGTTTAAGACCACTACCTACAAAGTAGTCGCCGGAGACAGCCTTACAAAGATAGCAAAGAAGTACGGCACTACGCCGCAGGCACTTGTAAGACTCAACGACATAGCCGGGCCCAAGATGATAAAACCTGGCATGGAACTGGTGGTTCCGGATAACTCCGAACACGAAGCAGCGGAAAAGGCAGCCAAAGAGGCCCAGGCTAAAGCTATTGCAGAAGCAAAGGAAAAAGCCGAAGCTCAGGACAAGATCATAGCCGCCGCTAAGGCCGCCGCTAAAAAGAAGTAAAGCAGAAGACTGATCTTTCGATCTTTTCAGAACATCTTAAGGTAAGCGATCCATAAAGAAAAACAAAAGGACCATTCGGCTGAATGGTCCTTTTTTAGATCTGTACTGTACGTTTCCGGCGATCATCCGTTTATTACGGACTTTGCGAATTCCGCGGCTGCGGCAAGGTCCTCTTCGTTGGGTCTTCCCTTGTGGACACCCTTAAACTCCCCTCTGCAGTGGAACTCGCGCCCGTCCATGGGTATTCCCACCTTATCAGCCTCGGCCTTCACCTTTTTATAGGTGGAGTTGAGCATCGCGGCGGAGCCGAAATTGACTATGCGCCCTACTTTGCTCTTGTCCAGCTTCCTGACGAAATCCCTTACTTCCGGGTCTATGCTGAACGCGTAGTAGGAGTTGCCAAGGAACAGCACGTCTACAGGCTCTTCCACCGGGCAGCTGATCGGCAGAGCTTCCGTACCGACGGCTTTGGCAACAGCCTCTGCCAGCTTCTTTGTATTTCCGGTCTTTGTGTAGTATCTTACTGCGATCTTCATTATATGTGACATCCTTTCCGTTCCGGCCTCAGCCGGATAAGAAACTTTTCCGTGCTTTACAGAGCGGCTGCTACTGCCTTCTTAACGTCGTCCATGTCCACGGTAGGCTCGAACCTGGCGATGACCTTTCCCTCGCGGTCCACAAGGAACTTGGTGAAGTTCCACTTTATGTATGCCTTGTCGCCGAAGACCTTGTTGTTCATTTCCGCGAACTTGTTGAGCGCAGCGTTCTTAAGTCCCTTGCCGAAGCCTTCGAAAGGCTTTTCGGTAGCGAGATATACGAACAGCGGGTCTGCGTTCTCACCGTTGACGTCGATCTTGGTGAACTGCGGAAACTCAGTACCGAAGTTGATGGCGCAGAAATCGCTTATCTCCTTGTCGGTCCCGGGAGCCTGGTTGGCGAACTGGTTGCAGGGGAAGTCCAGGATCTCGAATCCCTTATCCCTGAACTCTGCGTACATTGCCTCCAGCGGATCGTAGTGCGGTGTGAATCCGCATCCGGTAGCGGTATTAACGATAAGAAGCACCTTGCCCTGATAATCAGCCAGGCTTACGTCTTTTCCATCCATGTCCTTTACTGTGAAATCGTATACAGTCTTCATTTTGCGTTTCTCCTTTTCTTTATGCTTTCATATGTTTATTTTCGGTTATTGATCTATTGTTATTTGCACCGGCGCTCGTCGAGCAATTCGTAAAGCAGTTCGTGGAGCATCTTAGCCTTTTCCGGCGGCAGATCCACGCATCCAGCAACGCTTAAGGGAATGTCCTTCGCCTTGTCCTGAAGAGCCCTGCCCTTTTCGGTAAGCGTTATCAGTACTACCCTGTCGTCCGCCTCGCTGCGGCGCTTTTCTATGTAACCCTCCTGCTGCATCTTCTTAAGCAGCGGAGAGATAGTGCCGTTGTCCAGCATCAGTCTGTCGCAGAGCTCTCCGACGGTGATACCGTCCTGTTCCCACAGCACCAGGAACGTTATGTACTGGGTATAAGTAAGTCCCAGAGGCTTAAGCAGCGGTGTATAGAGGTTAACTACACATCTTGCTGCGGCATAGAGCGGAAAGCACAGCTGATGCTTCAGTTTCATGGCCTCGCGGTGATCATATTCCATACGTTTTTCCTCCTGTTATATTTGATGCGATTGTATCTTATCAAATATATTTTTCTTTGTCAAGCATGTTTCTTTTTTTTTAACACTGAATGCCCTGCTCCCTAAGGAGCACGGACGGATCTGCCGGTTCTGCTTTTCCGGTCCGGGCCACTAATGTATAATATAGTTAAGGAGAGATAACATGTTCAGAGAAATGGTCAGAAAAAAGCAGCAGCTTCCGGAGGAAGAGTGTCTGGAAATACTGAAAACAGAACTAAGAGGCGTACTGTCGGTCCTGGGGGATGACGGTTACCCGTACGGCATGCCGTTAAACCACTATTATTGCGAACAGGACGGGAAGCTCTACTTCCACAGCGGCAAGGCCGGCCACAAGATCGACGCCCTTAAAAAACACTGCAAGGCGTCATTCTGCGTTTACGACAAAGGCTTTCGCAAGGAAGGAGAATGGGCGCTTAACATAAGGTCCGTAATAGTGTTCGGACACATAGAGTTCGTGGAGGACCGGGAGGAGATCTACAGGCTGACCGGAGAACTCAGCCGCAAGTTCACTGCCGACGTAGAATACATCAAAAAAGAGATCGAACGCTCCGGCCCCGGCACGCTTATGTTTGCATTGGTGCCGGAACACATTACGGGCAAGATCGTTAACGAATCCTGAGTTTACGGACTGCATGGCGGCCTTTACTATGATATAATTACATTTAGATACTAATATTTTGTTATGGATCATATCAGCTCTGTCAGCAGATGGTTGGTGCGGGACCATATCCGCACGGAGAACAGACCATGAGATCAAAAGTTTACTTTACCAGAGACCTCAACCCGGAAAAGGTCGTAGAAATGTATAAAGCTCTCGGCATAGAGCTTCCGGGCAAAGTAGCCGTTAAGCTCCACTCCGGAGAAAAAGGCAATCAGAACTTCCTGGGACCGGATTTCTGGAGGCCCATGATAGATAAGATCGGCGGTACCGTAGTAGAATGCAACACCGCATACGGAGACGCTTACGGCGGAGTAAGAGACCATACAGACTCGCACCTTAAGCTTATAGAGGACCATGGCTGGAACAAATACTTTACCGTGGACCTTATGGACGCAGAAGGCCCGGACGTCGTCTGGGACATCCCGGACGGCAAGGTGCTCAAGGAAAACAAACTGGGCAAGAATATCCTCAATTACGATTCCATGCTGGTGCTGGCGCACTTTAAGGGTCATCCCATGGGCGGCTACGGAGGAGCCCTTAAGCAGCTTTCGATAGGCTGTGCCTCCGCTGCAGGCAAAGCGCTTATCCACTCCGGCGGAGCATCCGAGAGCAACATAGATGCCTGGAACCTTCACGCTGCGCAGGATAATTTCTGCGAAGCCATGGCGGACGCCGCTGCTTCCGTAGTAAGGCATTTTGCAGGCAGGATCGCTTTCATAAACGTTATGAAGAACCTGTCCGTGGACTGCGACTGCTGCGCTGTTGCAGAAGACCCCTGCATGAAGGACATAGGGATGCTGGCATCTCTGGACCCCGTTGCGATCGACCAGGCCTGCATAGACCTTGTCTACGCAGCAAAAGACGACC
>JAFWVZ010000215.1 GCA_017523605.1 Bacillota bacterium
ATACCTACATCCTGCTGCCCAAGAACACCGGGCGCTTCCAGCTTGCGGCCGCCGAGGCCACGGTCAAGGGCGAGAAACTCCTTGCGGTACGCCGGCAAACAACACCCCTGCCAACGACGGCAACGCTAACGTAACTCCCGGCAAGGTAGAGCCGGATCCCAAGTACCCGGCATCCGGAGTACTCACCACCGACATCGCCTACGCCGCAGGCGGAACCACTGACAGAGTATGCCGTCAGCTCTCTGCTCAGATAGCCGAGCTTCTGAAGTGCAACAGCAACTGCCAGAACGTTACCGGTTCTTCCGCTTCCGTTGCAGGTGTAACCGTACTTGAGGAAGGCAAGAAGGGCGACGTTCTTCTCGGCGTCCTCAATCCTGCTCCGTCTTCCTGGTATACTCTCGGATTCACCGATGAGTCCCACTGGTCCGACTGGTACACCTTCGTAGCTGTACAGTCCACCTTTGCTCTTATGGTAAAGGGCGACAGCAAGTACAACACCGCTCAGGACCTGTTCGATGACATCAAGGCTCATCCCGGCACCATCAAGTGCGGAACTTCCGGTCTTGGTACCGCTGTACATCTTTCCTGCGAGATGCTTCTTGCTGCGATCGGCGGAGAAGTCATCACCGTTCCGTATTCCGGCGGTTCTGAATCCGCTAAGAACGTAATAGCAGGTGAAGTAACCTTCATGTGGGCGTCTTATTCAGACGTAATCGATTATCTTAAGTCCGGCGACCTTAAGTGCATAGGCACCGTAGACCAGAAGCCCATCAAGATGACCAAGTCCGATGGAACCAGCTACGACATGCCGTCCCTCTACGACGCATATCCGGATGCTGCCAAGAGCGCCGCTGCTCTGGGATACTACGGAATAGCAGTACCCAGGTATATGGACGATGCTCAGGTCCTTGCTCTTAAGCTTGCGTTCGAGAAGGTCGCTGCAAGCGATGAGTTCAAGAAGTTCGCTCAGGAATGCGGACTTAAGCCGGTATGCTACACCGGAGAAGAAGCCGACAAACTCATGTCCATGGCTGAATCCCTCTATGCGTGGGCAATATTCGACAACGGACTTGCTGCTCAGGGAAGATCCCCCGCGGACATCAACATCCCGAAGATCGCTGACTACGCCTGGGAAAAGATCGACATGAGCAAGATCAAGGCTTGGCCCGCACAATAATCAGATCTCATCTTTCATCGGAGGGAACGATTGCTTCCCTCCGATGTTTTATCAGTCTCAGCTGCATTTCAGAATAGGGAGGATCATCCTTGTCTAAGCTTAAAAACTGTGTGGAAGGCATAATCATAACAGCGCTTGGCGGATTTTTCCTTTATCTCGCGTTCAGTGTCAGAAACAATCCTATCCCTTACGGAAGCGGTTGGATCAACACTGTGGCGCAGGCCAAGTTCCTTCCGGTGATAATGGCGTGCTTCGTCACCATCCTGGGGATAGTTATGATCATACTGGGTCTGATGGGGAAAGTCACCACGGCTAAGTTCGACAAGGGTGAACCCCTGAGGCTCTTCATAGTAGTGGTGCTTGTTGCGGCATATCTGCTGGGCATAAACTACTTTGGTTTCCAGTGGCCCACGATCGCGTTCTCGATCGTTTCGGCAGTATTCTTCAACTGGAAAAAACGTCCGTGGTGGCAGATGCTGATAATAGCAGCCGTATACATAGTAGTAGGGCTGTGGGGCCTGCCTAAGCTCATCGGACTGCGTCTTGTATAGAAAGGAGGACCGGACATGGGAAGCATAGTAAGTGAATGGTCGCATTTCGGGCCTTCTCTTATATCACTTATCTCTCAGCCTATGGTGTGGGTCTACCTGGTCGGAGGAGTCCTGCTGGGATACATAATCGGTGTCATCCCCGGACTCGGAGCGACCATGGGCATGGCCCTGTGCCTGGGCATAATATTCCGCCTTCCTCAGGCTCAGGGGCTGGCGCTTCTGATAGGAATACTGGTATCATCCATGGCGTCCGGCGGCATCACCGCTTCGCTCGCGAACATTCCGGGCACACCTGCCGCGGCCGCTACGGTAATGGACGGATATCCTATGGCTAAGAAGGGCAAAGGCCGTGAAGCCTGCGGATACGCGTATGTTTCATCCTGCATAGGTACTGTAATAGCGATGGTGCTGGTGTTTTTCATCCAGCCCTTCATATCTGCCGTAGCGCTGAGGTTCGGCAACTGGGAGACCTTCCTTTTCTGCCTGTTCGGCGTAATACTCTGCGGCTCTCTGGTAGGAGGCAATCCTGTCAGAGGCTGGATCTCCGCTTTCGTAGGAATGTTCATATCCTTCTGCGGAGCTGAGCAGATCCAGTCCGTGGTCCGCTATAACTTCGGGACCGCGAAATTGCTTAACGGTGTAAGTTCGACCGTAGCCATAATTGCTTTGTTCGGTCTCGGCGAGGTAATAATGACGCTCTCCAGGCCTAACGACGTAAGGGTGCAGGCTCAGTCGGGCTTCCCGATAATCAAACTTCAGGTGTTCAAGAGGAACATCAAAAACATTTTCCGCTCCATGCTTGCGGGACTGTGGGTAGGATTCATCCCGGGCATAGGAGAATCCGCCGCGTGCTGGTTCTCCTACGAGATCGCAAGAAAGAGCGAAAAGAACGGCAAGGATTTCGGTACGGGCGTTCCGGAAGGCATAATAGCCGCGGAGGTAGCTAACAACGCTTCTTCCGTAGGCGCGCTGATCCCGTCGATGGCGCTTGGAATTCCCGGAAGCGGTTCGACCGCGGTATTCATCGCGGCGCTCTTCCTGATAGGGTTCCATCCGGGGCCGCTGCTCCTGACAGACTCTCCGGGCATCCTTTGCTCGCTCACGATATTGTTCATACTTGCTGCTGTTGTAATGATAGGCGCCGGTTACCTGCTTACCAGGTTTGCCATTAAGTTCCTTACCATAGACGAGAACGTGCTGATGCCTATAATAGTCATCTTCTGCGCCATTGGTTCCTACGCGTCCACATATACGCGTTTCAGCCTGATAATCCTTCTGGTATTCGGAATCATCGGCTACCTCATGAAGAAATTCGGTTATCCGGTACCTCCGATGCTGCTGGGCCTTCTGGTCGGCAACACCATGGATTCCGCCCTCAGAAGGGCAGTCATTCAGTACAGCAATAACCCGATCGAGATGATCACAAGACCGTTCGGAATAGCGATAATGGTCTTCCTGGTCGTGATGACGATCTTCTCGATACGCACTACGAAGTCTACGAAGAGGGCTTCCAAGGACGTTAAAAAGGTCCTGGAGGAAGCGGACGCTTCGGAAACTGCGGAATAATAAAGAAAGGAGCATCCAGCATATGGCAAAATTGATCAATGGATCTGCAGTCTTTGAGTACAACGAACTTAAGGACTGGGGGCTTGAAGTTTGCAAAAAAGTCGGTATCAGCGACGAAGAAGC
>JAFWVZ010000216.1 GCA_017523605.1 Bacillota bacterium
CGACATGTTCATGACTTTCAAGTTCCTTACAAAATACAAAGATCCGCGCACTCTGATGCGCGACACCGGCCCCGAACAGTGGATATACGTGCCGGAAGAGAGTTTACAGGAGTAAAAGATGCGTAAAAAGAGCTTAAAAAAATACACAGACTTTATAGTTAAGGAAGCGCAGGCGCTGCTTGCGGTAGATTCTCCCACCGGCTACACGGAAAACGCCGCGGCGTGGGTGCTGGAGGAGTTTAAGAAACTCGGCTATGCCCCCGGTCTTACAGTTAAGGGCGGAGTACTGGTAAAACTGTCGGACGGCGGAGCAGTATCGCCGATAAACGATGAAGCATTAGAACTATGCAACAATCCGGCCCCGGCCGGCGGGCTTCTGCTCGAGGCTCATACGGACACGCTTGGCGGCATGGTAAGCAAGATAAAGCCGGACGGAAGACTGGAGCTTACCAACCTGGGCGGCATGAACGCCAACAACGCGGAGGCCGAGAACGTTCGCATCGTCACCAAATATAACGGCATCTACGAAGGCACCTGTCAGCTGATCAACGCGTCCGTGCACGTAAACGGCAAGTACAACGACACCAAGCGCGAATGGTCCGCCATGGAGATAGTCCTGGACGAGCCGGTCAAGAAAGACAAGGACGTGGAAAAACTTGGCATAGCCGTCGGGGACATCATCTGCTTCGAGGCGCGCACAAGAGTAACAAAGAGCGGATACATAAAGAGCCGCTTCCTGGACGACAAGCTTAGCGTTGCCATACTTCTGGGCTACGCCATGTACCTTAGGGACAGCGGCGCAAAGACCATAAGGCCGGTCTGGGCACACATAACCACCTACGAGGAAGTAGGTCACGGCGGAAGCGGTTCGGTGCCGGAAGGCGTTACGGAGGCTCTGTCCGTGGACATGGGCTGCGTTGGCGAGGGACTCTCCTGCACGGAGCGCCAGGTATCCATCTGCGCCAAGGACAGCGGCGGCCCCTACAGCTACGAGATAGTAAAGGGCCTGATAGACGCCGCGAAGCGCTCCGGCGCGGATTACGCGGTGGACATCTACCCGCACTATGGCTCGGACGTGGAAGCTACGCTGGCCGCCGGCTACGACGTTAAACACGGCCTTATAGGCGCCGGCGTTTACGCGTCGCACGGCTACGAGCGCAGCCACAGGGACGGCGCCGAGAACACGCTGCGCCTGCTTATAGGTTACACGATCTAATGGCAGAGAAAAAGACGCTTAAGCAGATGCTTAAATTCATACTGGTAAGCCTTCTGGCGTCCGCAATACAGCTGGTCTCGGTAAACGTGCTGTTCTCCACCTGGCTGCAGGGCGTGGTGGCGGGAGCTCTGCTTGCAACTGAAAATCAGACGCTGCGGAATCTGGCTCCGACGGTGGCCATGGCCTGCGCGGGGATGCTCCAGATGATAGTGCTCTTCCCGCTGGAGAAGTTCGTGCTGCTGAAGGAGAAGAAAGGCTGAAATTTCAACGGTAATTTAAAACGGCCTCCGGACATACAAGCACCGGCGGCCGTATTCTATTGCGGTTTTTTACTTAAGGTATTCTTCTGCGGCTGCGATTATGTCGTCCACGTTGGCAAGCGCTCCGCGGCCCACATCGCCGCAGGCCAGAAGCGCCTCGCGGGGCTCTACGAATGTGAATCCAAGGTCCTTAAGCGTCTGTATGTTGCGCTGCGTTACGGGGTTGTCGTACATCATGGTGTTCATGGCCGGGCAGACTATTACCGGCTTGTTGATGAACGCCGTAAGCACGGTTGTAAGCATGTCGTCCGCTATGCCCGCCGCTGCCTTGGCAAGGAAATTAGCCGTAGCCGGAGCCACTACCATAAGATCCGACATCTTTGCCAGCGCTATGTGCTGGACCACGGAGGGGTCGCTGTCGTCGAACACGTCCGTGTGGACCTTGTTCTTTGTAAGCACCTGGAACGTAGCCGGCGCAATGAGCTTCTGGGCCGACTCCGTCATTACCGTATGCACGCTGAAGCCTTTCTTTGTAAGACCGTTTGCTATGTCCGCCGCCTTGTAGGCCGCTATGCTTCCTGTTACTCCGAGTATTACGTTCTTCATGGCTTTACCGCCTTTCTTTACTCTTTGCTTCTGTCTGCTGCGCTGACCGCGCTGTTTCCATAACGCGCCGGCCGCAGTTTATTTCCACGCTGCCGCGACTGCCGCAGCTATTCCTTTTGCTATCTCCGGTTTGCCGGTGAACGTTTCCACTTTGCCGCCGCGGGCCATCAGATGGCCAACGTGGCTCTGCGCTCCGCCCTGAACGGTCTGGTAATCGTTGGCCAGAACAAAGTCGCAGTCGTTCTTTTCCATAAGCTTCTTAGCGACGCTTAAAAGCTCGTCGTGCGGCACCTCGTCCAGAAGTTTGAATCCCACGATTATCGCGTCCGGCGCAAGCTGACGCAGCTCCGGGATTATCTTGGGGGTGGGCTCCAGCAGAATTACCGGGTTGCCGGCGCTGCTGGGGATCTTGTTGTACTTGTCCCTGAGGTCCGCCTTCTTTGCCAGCTTAAGCAGGGCTTCCGCCTCCGACTGCTTGGCCTTAGCGGTCTTAGCCGCAGGCTTTCCGGGCTGAACGTCCGGCAGGTAGTCGTAGGCCTTTGCCAGTTCCTCCGCGGTGGAGGCCTTGCTTATGCGCTCTTCTATTACCTGCGACGCCAGTTTGTCCAGCTCATCCTGCGAAGCGGCTCCGGCTATCTTAAGGGCTATCTTAAGCAGATCTTCCGCTTTTACCACCGCGCCGGTCCTGTAGTCGCTTACAGCCATGCTGTGGATGATAGCGTCCGGGGCGTACTGCGCACAGGCCTCGCGTACTGCTTTCTGCAGCGCGTCCGTGCTTGCGGCTTCTATGCAGACTGCCTTCTGCGTCTTTGGCAGAACGGCGTTCTTTCCGTGGATGTACACAATGCGCTCCACGTTCCTTCTGCGCGCGAACTCGTCCGCGATAAGGCTTCCCAGCGCTCCCGTGCCGGTGTTGGTGATGCTTCTTATGTTGTCGATGGGCTCGGAGGTTCCTCCGGCGGTTATAAGTATGGTCTTCATGGCTTAATAATACATAAAGAGCCCTGAAAAATCAAGGGGCGCAGGACCTGCATCCTTCGTCTTTACGCTCCAAAAGGGGTTTGGGTCGAAAGGAGTGATAGCAATGCTGACTATTGAAGCTATGCTAACAGTAATTAGCGTCTGCGCAGCCTGTTTCATGCTAGGGTATGAAGCAGGAAAAAAACAGAAGTAACCGTCCAATTTCGCCGGAGCGGTTACTTCTGTAATATAGTTTCGAGCTGACCGCCTGCGCGGCAGCACATTTGCAAAACCATTTTATCAGCCGAGATATCTATCGTCAACATCATTAGCGGCGCTATGCGTAAATGATGTTTTTGTATGGGGCTGTCCGCTAATTCTTCTTCGGGAAGTAGCGGCTGATCACTACGTACCACAGCAGAACGGAGCCGGCCAGCACCAGAGAGGAGACCAGCAGGGCGGTCCTGTCGCGCAGAGTGGCTTGCAGAGCGTCCAGGTACTCGTCAACATGCAAGGTGATCAGACGGACCCAGAATGCCAGAAATATGGTGTGGATCGCGAACATCACGCCGCGTTTGTCGGTTATGCCGCGTATCGTAAACATAAGGGCGGGCACCAGAAAGACTATCGTCCCCGCGACCAGCGGGGCTGCATCCGCGGCAGCCACTGTCATGTTCAGTTTTGTCAGAATAAGTTCCATGCTATTCATCTACGCCGTAATCGGAAAGGGGATCAGCCTGTCTGTAACCGTCGAAGAAGCGGCCTATCGCCTGCGCGGCCTCGGTCAGCATTCCGACTTCCGGAAGGAATACGATGCGGAAGTGATCCGGCTTCTCCCAGTGGAAGCCGCCGCCGTGGGTCAGCAGTATGTGCTGGCGGTGCAGCAGATCCAGGGCGAACTGCTCGTCGTTGTGGATGCGGAACTTCTTAACGTCCATCTTGGGGAAGCAGTAGAACGCTGCCTCCGGCTTGGTGGTATGGAGCCCCGGGATGTCGTTGATGGCGTTTACGATGCACTCGCGCTGTTCGTAGACTCGGCCGCCGGGCACCACAAGGGCGCGGGTCTCTTCCTCCATGGAAAGAGCCGGGGCGATCAGC
>JAFWVZ010000217.1 GCA_017523605.1 Bacillota bacterium
AGCTTATCTTTTTACTTGCGGACGGCACGCAGCATCCGGTCCATGGATCATCAACGTTTCAGCGCACGCAACATGCGGTCGTGCCCCTCAAGATCCTTGATCATCCGGGCCTCGCGGTACTCTCCGGTCTGCGCGGCAAGCTCCAGCGCGGCGCTCCCCTGATCGTGGCCTATCTCCATAAGAAGCATTCCTCCGGACTTTAGATGTTCCGGGGCGTCTTTTATTATGCGCCTTATTATGTCCAGCCCGTCCGCGCCGCCGTCAAGAGCCATGCGCGGCTCGTAGTCCTTAACTTCCCTGCTGAGCGTAGAGATGACTTCCGCCGGAACGTAAGGCGGATTGGTGAGTATCGCGTCGAAAGGAAGCTCGCCCTCCGGCAGTGCTTCGAACAGATCTCCGCGAAGCACTTTTACGTTTTGATACGGACGCAGGTTTACGCGGGCAAGCATGAAAGCCTTCGGCGACATATCCGTTGCGATCACCTTTACGTTCGGTACATTGGCGGCAACGGCCGCGGCAATGGCGCCGCTTCCGGTACAAAGGTCCATGGCCTTGGGGAACGGCCGCTCCTTAAGGAAAGCAATGGCTTCCTCCGCAAGAAGCTCCGTCTCCGGCCTGGGGATCAGAACTCTTTCGTCCACGGCCAGATCTATGCCGTAGAAGTTTGCGCTGCCAAGCACGTACTGGATGGGTCTGCCCTTACAGCGTTCGTTTATGAGCGCAGCGGACGCCAGAAGAACCTTGTCGTCCATCTCGTCGTCCGCGTGGGACACCAGAAAAGCCGGGCTGCAGGACAGCACGTGGCAGGCAAGCAGTCTCGCCTCCGTCTCCGCGCATTCCACACCGGCTTTCTTGAATACCCGTATTATTTCTTCTAAGAATTCTTTTATGGTCATTATCAGTTAATGCAAATCCGACCGGCGCTCCGGCGCCCTGCCCGGCTGCGCGGTCATTTCTTCTGCTTGGACTCAATGTATTCCGTGGTCTCGGCCTCGTTCTTTACAAGGCTGCCGTCCGGCTTTACCACGCCTACCCAGTAATCGACGGGCACAGCGGAGTTCTCGTGCGAAGGAAGCACCGCCTTCATTGCGGCTATAGCCACCTCCAGCTGCTCCAACGTCGGCTCGCAGGTGGTGAGTTTTTGCAGCAGGATCCCCGGCATGCTCAGGACCTTTACAAGCCCGCTGTCATGCCTTCCGGTGAACTGCAGCAGCTCGTACGAAAGCCCGGCTATGAACGGTATGCAGATCAGCCTGGTCAGTATCCTTACGATAAGGTTCGGCCAGCCGAAAAGGCTGAACACCAGCAGCGCGATTATGAGCACGAACATCATGAAGCTCGTTCCGCAGCGCGGGTGCAGAGTATAGAAGGTCTGCGCGTTCTGCGGGGTAAGCTCCAGACCGTTCTCGTAGCAGTGTATGGTCTTGTGCTCCGCGCCGTGGTATTCGAAGGTCCGCCTGATGTCGGGCATCTTCCGCACAGCCATTATGTACGCTATGAAGATGCATATCCTTATTATGCCTTCGATAAGGTTGAGAAGGATGACGCTGGAAAGCCCCGCCTTGCGCACAAGTCCCAGTATGAACGTGGGCAGCAGTATGAAAAGACCCACTACAAGTACCAGCGCCAGGGCCACGCTCGTAAGCACCGCGCCCTTGGGGATTCCCTCGGACTTCTCTGCGGTCTTACCGGGCTTCTTTGCAGTCTTCGCACCGCTTTCCTTTCCGGAGACATTGTTTCCGGCATTCTCTGCAGTTCCTGCTTCTGACTGATCCGCCTTTTTCTGCTCTTCCGCCTCCTCCAGCTTTTCCAGTACGTCCGCGCCGTACATAAGGACGGATGTACCTGTGACCAGCGAACTAATGAAGCTCCCGACGCCTCTTATAACCGGTATCTTCTTCCACGATCCCGGCTTCTTGAGCGGCTCAACGGTAAGATGGATGTCGCCGTCCGGCTGCCTTATGGCTATCGCCAGACTGCGGCTTCCGCGCATCATGAGCCCTTCCAGTATGGCCTGTCCTCCCACCTTGGTGGGGCAGGCATTTTTCATGAAGATCCTGTTTAGATCCATATTCGTTAATATCTGTTTCCGCAGCGCCGGACATCCGGCAGTCTGCACTATATCCTGGTCTTAAGGAACCTCTGGATGAAGTCCCTGTTGCTCTTAGTATGCACAAGGTCGAAGACTATCTTTTCGGTAGCTTCTTCCACACCCCAGTCCGCTACCGCGCGGCGCATCAGCCACACTGCCTCCAGCTCCTCGGGCGACATGAGCATGTCCTCCCTTCTGGTGCCTGTCTTGTTGATGTTGATGGCCGGGAAGATGCGCTTCTCCTGGAGCCTTCTGTCCAGATGGAGCTCCATGTTGCCGGTGCCCTTGAACTCCTCGAATATCATGTCGTCCATACGGCTTCCGGTCTCGATCAGGGCCGTTGCCAGTATGGTTATGCTTCCGCCTTCGCGGGTGTTTCGGGCCGCGCCGAAGAACTTCTTGGGCTTATACAGCGCCGCAGGATCCAGACCGCCGGAAAGCGTCCTGCCCGATGGCGGCTCCACAAGGTTGTAAGCTCTGGCAAGCCTTGTAATGGAATCCATAAGGATGACTACGTCCTTG
>JAFWVZ010000218.1 GCA_017523605.1 Bacillota bacterium
AAAAGGGAGGCACTGCAGTGCCTCCCTTTTGCTGCGCCGGGAGCGGGATTCGAACCCGTGGGTTCACGAGAAGGCGAGCCCGAAGGGCGAAGCCTGAAAGATCCCACGCTCTTACCGCACGATCGGGCTTTGCGCCCCTTTGCGTGGCGGAGAGCGTGGGATTCGAACCCACGTGGCGTTGCCGCCCAACGGTTTTCGAGACCGCCCCGTTATGACCACTTCGATAGCTCTCCGTGTATGTAAGCCCCTGAAAAGGGACCGTTTTCAGTTTGATCTTACAGCATCTCCGAGCCTTCGGGGATGACGAAATTGATCGCCCCGGGAACTACGGATATCTCTGCCTCCGTAAACGGCCAGACTTCGCCGTCTATGGAAACGCTCACTTTATCTATGGCTCTGAGCTTAAAGATCTTTGCCTTGGTATGCGTTATGACATCCGCTGCGGACGGGTCGTCCAGATGCGTTCCGGCATGATACTTAGCCAGAAGCTTTATCAGTTTAAGACCCTTGACCGGCTTTGCAACGAGTATGTCCAGATTTCCGTCCGTAAGGCTTGCCTTCGGGGAGCTCTTGAATCCTCCGCCGCAGAAATGTCCGTTGGCTATGGCGCACAGAAGGATGTCTTCCTCGCGCTCCGCGCCGTTCTCGTCCGTAAAGGCCATGCGGTATCTGGGACCTTTGGGAAGTATCTCCAGCGCGCCTCTTATGTAGGACCACGATCCGCTTTTGCTCTTTATCTGCCCCGCCCTAACGACTACTTCGCAGTCAGCGCCTATGTTGAGCATGTTTATGGAATAGTTATCGCCGCATTTTATTACGTCGATCGGAACCACCTTGCCGGTCAGCTGCTTAGAGATGTCCAGGAAGTTTTCCTTTCCGCTGAAGTTCCTTACGAAGTCGTTGCCGGTACCGCAGGGTACTACGGCCACCTCGGCGTTAGCGAAACCTATCGCGCCGTTCACGACATCGCAAAGCGTGCCGTCCCCGCCTATGGCATAGAACCTTACGGCATCGCCCGAAGAAGCACGCTGCTTAACGTAAGTCCCTATTTCTTCTTTATTCAAAGACCTGTGGATCTCGTAATCAAGATCCGTAGTCTTAAGATATGAAACTATCTGAGGAAGCAGATTCTTTTCTGCGTATCCGTTTCCCGCGACCGGGTTAAGTATAAATATGTGCTTCATCTTCAGTGGTGCTCCGAGCTAACCTAGTTATATTAACACGGAGCCGGCAGTATTTCAAGTGTTGTAAATGCGTGCGCTAACGTATCATAAGCGGCGCCGCCTGAAGTTTGTCCAGGGATACCAGACTGTATTCTATTCCGCCGATCTCGCCCTGCGGTCCGTTTTTAAAGACATTAGCCCCGTGAAGATGGCCGTACACCAACCTCTTAACGCCGTAGGCCTTTAAAAGTTCCGTAAAGCCGGAAGGCTCGAACTTTCTGTTCATGGGAGGGAAATGCATTGCCGCAATTATCTCCTTGCCGCATTCCGAGGCGCTTTTAAGCGACATCTCAAGCCTTAAGATCTCCCTTTCGTAGATCTTCCTGTCCGTCTCCTCGGAAAAGTCCGGCTCGCCCGGGCAGGTCCAGCCGCGGGTGCCGCATACCACGCAGTCCTCCAGCTCGTATGAATCATTGCGTATGAACCTAATGCTTTCGTACCGTCCGTTCATCTTCTTGAGCGAGGTCCACCAGAGGTCGTGATTGCCGCGCAGAAGAAGCTTGGTCCCGGGCAGACGGTCTATCCACTCCAGATCCGCAAGAGCATCCTGCAGCTTAAGTGCCCAGCTTATGTCGCCTGCTACTATCACCGTGTCTTCCGGCTCGATAAGGCGCAGCCAAACATCGCGGAGGCGCTTGTCGTGGCCTTCCCACGCGCCGCCGAAGACGTCCATGTTCTTATCGCCGCATGCAGGATCGTTCGCAAGATGTAGATCCGCTATTGCGTACAGATGCGCCAAATCATTTCCTCCAAGGCCCTGAGCGGCCCGCTTTTACATAAATACATATAGAAATATTATGTTAATTTTTTCAATTGACAACATATTATAACATAAATTATAATGAATGCGTTATGAGGGGTAAAGAGATAACAAAAGTTTTTTCCATTGCATTTCTTTTTGCAGTGCTTGTTATTTTAGCAAGCGCCGTTTGTTTTGCCGACACTCCTCCCGCTTACAACGATGAAGTACGCATAGACGTATATGTAAACGGCAGCAAGACTTCCGACGTTGCATACACGATCAAGGGCAACATCTATCTCAATCTTAACACCATAAGACAGTACGGCGATACCACCGGGATCACATTCAGCACCTCGGAAAACAGGGCGTATTTCAACTCGTCCGAGATGGACATGTTCTTCGGAGACGCCGAGACCACGAATTTCATTAAGAACAACGCAGGAAGGGTCTACCTTCCGATCAAGTACTTCAAGAGCGCGTATCACATATCGCTGGGCAGCATAAGCCAGCTCTGCAAGATCCACTACGAATACAGGGACGGAGCCGTATACCTCTATCCTTATAAAGATCTGGCAAGGATACTGGTGTCAGCTTCCAGCACTCCAGCGGTGAACATGAACGGGAATATCATAGGAAGCAGCACGTCCATGCCCTACGGCAGCAAAGTGACTGTTATTTCCGAGACCACATCGCTGTATAAAGTAAAAGATCTGGAAGGCAAAGAGTACTATGTAAGCAAAGCTGATTTCGAGCAGCACAGCGGAGCTACCGTAAAACGATACATACAAAACAGCCGCGCCAAGGACGCATTTTCCACGAGGATCAATCTCGCATGGCTCATGGCAGGCGCCAGGACCGAGCTTGCTCCCCAGCCGAACGAGGGGCTGGATGTACTTTCGCCGATATGGATGAGGCTGGAGCTCAACGGCGGCGGAACGGTCCGCAACAACTGCGAGTACGGATTCGTGGAGCTTTGCCATTCCTACGGGACCAAAGTCTGGATCTGCGTAAACAACAACTTCGATACCAGCGGATCCTCTGCCTATACTTCCACGGTTCTTAAAAATACATCTCTTCGCAACAAGGCAATAGCGCAGTATCTGCTCTATGCGTGCCTCTACGACGCGGACGGGATAAACGTGGACTTCGAAGCCATGGAAAAATCCGTAATAAAGCAGTACTATACCGCGTTCATCCAGGAGCTTGCAAAGCACTGCAACAAGCTGGGACTTACGATATCCGTGGCAACGCCGGTCGCCAACAGCTACTGGAGGAACTACTACGACTTTGCCGCAATGGGCCAGGTAGTGGATTACATCTGCCCGATGGCCTACGAGGAACACTACAGCAAGGCCGTAGGCGCAGGTTCCACGATGTCGCCGCCCTGGTACACATCTACGACCAACGACCTTATAAACATAGTCGGACCTGGAAAAGTCCTTCTGGGAGTTCCCTTCTTTACTCAGGAATGGATGTTCGACTCTGCCGGCAACATAACGGATGTTACCGCAGTCACCATAAAGAGTTCGTTTGCCGACATCGAAGCAAGCGGCACCGTACCGGTCTGGAGCGAAGAAGAAGGACAGTACATCGCTACATTTACAAATTCCAACGGCAGGACCGTAAAGATGTGGGTGGAAGACCCGCGTTCCATGGGATTCAAGCTCAACTACGTGAACCAGTCCGGCATTGCCGGCACCGCATGCTGGGCTTACGGCCAGAATACTCCGGAGATGCTGGACGTATTCGCTCAGGTCTATAAGCACGGCGCCGACCCGCTTAGCATACCGGGCAAATGGTAGGATCCTGAAAACCGACCGCATAGAGCAGCGGCAAATCAAAACTGCGGCAGACCATATACGGAACTCAAAAAAATGAACATGAAAAAAGGGAGGCTTTCGCCTCCCCTTTTATTTTGCAGTTTTCAATTACTCTGCGGGTACCTCGGCGGGAGCAGCTTCCTCTGCGGGAGCTTCTGCCGGAGCTTCGGGCTCTTCTGCGGGAGCCGGTGCCGGAGCATCGGGATCCTGAGTAGCCTTGATGCTGAGGGAGATCCTTCTGCGATCCTTGTCGATCTCCAGGATCTTAGCCTGTACCATCTGGCCGATGGACAGTTCGTCTGCTACCTTGCCTATCCTCTTGTGGGATATCTCGGAAATGTGTACCAGTCCGTCGAGTCCGGGAGCGATCTCTATGAACGCGCCGTATTCCTTGATCTGAACTACCTTGCCGGTGATTACCTGACCTACCTGATACTGCTCGTCGATAACGCTCCAGGGTTCCGGATTGTTCTGCTTGAGTCCGAGGGAGATCTTGCCCTTCTCTGCGTTCATGTTCAGGATCTTGACGTTGATGACCTGTCCGATGGAGAGAACTTCCTGCGGGTGCTTAAGCTTGCCCCAGGAGATCTCGGAGATATGGAGAAGTCCGTCTATTCCGCCGATATCTACGAACGCGCCGTAGTCGGTGAATCTCATTACCTTTCCTTCTACGACATCGCCCACGTTGAGGGTGTTCCAGATGTCCGCGATCTTCTTTCTTCTTTCCTCAGCAAGGAATTCTTTGTGGGAGAACACGGCCTTGTTGCGTCTGGGATCCACCTTGGTGACCTTTACAGGAAGCGTCTTTCCTATAAACTCGTCTGCGGTCTCCACATAATGATCCGCGAGCAGGGACATCGGGATGAATCCGGATATCTCCTTGTAGTTTGCGATAACGCCCTTGTTGACTTCCTTGATGACCGTGACTTCGATCACGTCCTTGTTTTCGCAGGCGGCGATTATCTCATCCCAGTTCTCGCTGGACTGCAGTCTCTTCTTGGAGAGAAGAATGTTACCGTCGCCGTCATCCGTCTTGATGACCTTTGCCTGAACCGCGTCGCCCTCTGCGAACACATCGGTAAGCTCCTGTCCGTCTTCGAGGGTTACCTCGTTCTTAAACAGGATTCCATCCTTTTTGCATCCAAGATTAACGACCACATGGTCTTTTGTGACCTGCACAACAGTACCGTCCACTATTTCGTTGCGGGCGGGAAGCTTAAGCGATTTTTCGATCTGATCCATGTACATGGACATATCGTTAGCTTCTTCGTTCTGCGGATCCTTTGTGAAAACTTCACTCATTTTTGTGACAACCTCCTTAATTATGCGTTCGGGTGCGGACGCACTCGCCGCAACGCCTATTCTATTATATTTTTTCAAGCCGTGCAACGATAAATTGTTTGATTTTTCAACGAAAACCGTATTTTTACAATTTTTTACGCAGATGTCCCTGAGTTTTTTTGAGTTAGAGGAACTACTGTCCCCTATCACGACCATGAAGTCGGACTCCCGGGCCAGTTTTTCCGCTGCACGCTGCCTTTTGGACGTTGCTTCGCATATGGTGTTTTCTATCTGTGCATCGGGAAAGCAAACGGTAAGTTCTGTTGAACATTCCCTGAATATTGCTTCTGTAAGGGTCGTCTGTGCGGCCGCTCTTACGGGCTTTCGTGCAAGATCCTCATCATTCTTTATCATATCCGCCAATGCCCTTATTTCTTCCGCGCTCTGTACCGCAAAAACCGGTCCTTCGGTCCACCCTTTTATGCCTTTTATCTCCGCATGACTGTCGTCACCGAAAAGAATAAGTATGCATCCTTCCCTGCCGGCTTTTTCCGCTATCCTGTGCACTTTCTCCACCAGCGGGCATGTACCGTCTATAACGGTAAGGCCCCTTTCCGCAGCTTTTCCGAATGTGGAAGCAGGCTCTCCGTGCGCTCTTATTATTACACGCGAACCCGCAGGGATGCCATCCGGAGAATCAGCCGTTCTGAGTCCCTTCTCCTTAAGTTCCCTAAGCACTTCTTTATTGTGTATGAGCGGCCCGAGGCAATAGACGGGACCGTCTCCGGCCTTGCCGAGTTCCTCTTCCGCGATCCTCAGCGCGTTCTTTACGCCGAAACAGAATCCCGCATGTTCCGCTACAGTGATAGTTGCCATCTTCGCCTCCGCTGTTGGATAATATATCTGATTATACAATAGCGAAGCTCTAAAGTTAACATTTTTCAGTTACGCATCTTTGTGCTATACTAAATTCATGGACAAGATAAGATCCAACATTCTGTTAATAGGCATGCCGGGCTCCGGCAAATCCACGATAGGCAGGCTCCTGTCCAAAAGGACAGGAATGCCGGTCGTAGACACGGACGATCTCCTTGTTGAAAAGGAGGGTATTCCGCTGCAGGAAATACTGCAGACAAAGGGCCTGGACTACTTCTACGGCGCGGAAGCCCGCGTCCTGTCCGAGCTGATGCTTAAGGGCTACATAATCAGCACCGGAGGCAGCGCGGTATACTACAGCGAGGCAATGGAACAGCTGCGCAAATGCTGCGTAGTGGTCTACCTTAAAGCCTCGGTAAAAAGACTGCTCCGCAACATCCGCAACCTGGACAGCAGAGGCATAGCTCTCAAGCCCGGACAGACCTTCGAGGATCTGTACGAAGAACGCCGCCCGCTGTACGAAAAGTACGCAGACATAACCATAGAGACCGACGGCCAGACCCCCGCAAGCATATGCAGGGAGATAAAGGCAAAGGTGCTGTAAGTCACTTTCCCCGGAAGTTAGCCGGACCACCGCGAAATGATACCGATCAAGGGCTATGCTCCTCTCCGATGCAAAGGAGACAAGGCGTATAGCCCTTTTGTTCTGCCTCGGAACGTGTCATCGTCTCAAAAGTCTTGGTAATGCTTGCGCAGCTCCTTCTGTGATACACCGATGAGTTCTCTGTATACAGACATACGTACGCGCCGTTCGGAAGCGTCCCCGGCTTGCATATCCTGCATGCAGAATACGTTCTTCGCACTGCGTTCGTAAGTATTATCTCCCTGTCGCCTTCTACCATCGTGCTGCAGCCCGCTTTGTGATACCTTATCCCTCGTTTCGGGAAAACATACACAAGCTCATCGTCCTCATCCGCTATTTTCCGCGATTCTCCGCAGAACGGACGGTAGACAAGCTTAAGAAGAACTCCGTTCCCGGGACGCGCAGTCTGAAAAAGAACGTCAGTTTCAAAGTCGAGCCCCGAAGCTGCGATCAAGTCCACCTGAGTCTTGGCTCTTGAAGCCATGTCCCTGAAAGCTGTCTCTTCCGCCCCGGCTTGATTTATGAGCGACAGGAGCAGGCATATCGATATTATGAATACCGGCAGCGTACACGCGGCATCCACGAACAAGGAGCCCCTGTTACTGGTAGATATATGTCTGCTCAACATCTCCCGTCCTCCCTCGGTGCACGAATGACGCGTTGAGGTCGAATCCGTACGCGTAGCCTTTGAATGAAAAGTTCCCGCCGTCGATCTTTGTAACGTTTATCTGCATTATATCCATTAGTCTGGCCAGCTTCTCGCTTCTTGGGATAAGCGCCAGGAACACCCTCAGGTACATGGAATAGTCCAGTCCGTCCACTTTTCCGCCCGCCAGTATAGTCCGCACCTCTTCCACGGTCTTAAGCACAGCGGCGGCTGTCGAAACAAGCAGCTCTCCGGTCTCAGACACGTATTTCACCTCGTTGACCGCGAACCTGAGCGAGAAAAGGCTGAGTTTCACGGCCTTAAGATTAGCCTTGTCGGAACGGTTTCCGTACAGTATGTACTCCGTCTCAAGCTCCAGATAACCGTCTTTGGCCCTGACAGCATCCGAGCAGATCGCAAGTATGTACTCGTCCTCCAGAAGAGTGGAAAAAGCCAGATCCTTAATGCCTCCGGAGAACAGCAGCGACACTCTTTTATGGTACCCCAGCAGAGCGCTGGGAAGTTCCCTTGCCTCCTTTTCCGAAAGCGACCTGCCCCTGTTCCTGTCTGCATCTTTATCGAATTCTTTTTCTGCAGACACGGAAACATCTTGCTCCGCAGTATCTGAAGTTTCCCCTTCCGCGTCTGCGCCGGATCCGTCCGGCAGACCGTCCATGAGACCGGATATCCCTCCGTCCGAGTGATCCAGTATATATTCCAGAACGTTTCCCTTTATTACGGCAGCCCCCGGCGCAAGTTTTCTGATCTGCGATCCGAACGCAGCCGTATCAAGAGCAGGATAAGCTTCCGCGCTGGCATTGATAAGAACGGAGGAAGGTTTTGCAAGCGCCTTTCCCCCGACCAGCGAAGAGTCTATGTAAAAGCGCGACAGTCTGGACAATAACGCATCATCGCCCCTGAGCGCAAAGACTCCGTATCTTTTATACAAGTCCTTCTGGTACTCCGAGAGCACGGACCGCCCGGCCGATGCACAGACTGTTTCCGCAATGCTTCTTGCAGCATGCGCAGATGCCGCGTTGATCATCAGTATCACGATCATGGACAGCGAGGCTAGGATGACTATCAGATATACCGTTGTAAAACCGCGCCGGTCCGTTCCGGTCATTTTATGTACCATCTTCCTCTTAAGATCTTTTCCGGCGGGAGCTTTCCGCCTTCGGTAAGCTCCCGTGCGTAAACGGTGTGTTCCGAACTGCTGATCTCTACTTTTTCGCACAGTTTCCATCCCAGCTCGATCATTCCGGCAATGATGAGTATCACCAGCGGTATGATCAGAGCTGCTTCCACCTGCGCGTTTCCTTCAGAACCCCGCGCGAAAAAGGTCCTTGAATACCCCGTTAACGAATGATGTTATCTGTTTATTGAATATAAGTCCTATCACTACAGCTATTGCTATAAGTATCGCGACCTGTACGAGTTCCATGCCCCTGTTGTCGCTTCTGAGGTCCAGTAACAGACCGTTTAAAAAGTTTCTCATCTCTTTTCCCTTCTACATGTTCATGAATGACGGAGCGGCGGTTATTATTATCAGCGCCAGAAGAAGCAGCACCAGCGGAAAGCACAGCTTAGTCTCAGCTTCCTTTATTTTTGCCTTAGCGTTGGTTACTCTGAAGTTCCACATGCGGTCCCTTTCCTGCTCCAGTTTTCCGGCAAGTTCGGCGCCGCTGCCTGCATGCTCAGCCGCCAGCGAAGCAAAACGCAGAAGGTCCGCCGAATCGGATGCCTTCGCAAACGAATGCAGTTCGTTCACAAAGGATGTGTTTTTCTTTTCCGCGGACATCTTTATGTCCCGGAAAGCCCTGTACAGCGGGTTCCTGTCTTCCCGGGACTGCTCCGTGATCTTCGCGAAAGCGCTCTCGGCTATGAGCCCTGCGTTCAGCAGGAGCATCATTCGGAAGATCATGTTAGGCAGTTCAGCCTCGAGCATGCTGCGTCGTTTTTTCAGACGCCTTTCGGCTGCGTCGTCCCTGCTGAGCCATATGAATGCCGCGGCAAAAGCGCCTGTCGCGATGATGTATGCCGGAGCCTGTTTCTTTACTGCCGACCATGTAAGAGACGCTCCTTCCGCATCGGAAGGCAGCGACAGCGCCGTACCTTCGGCATCCGAGCTCAGATCCTCACCCAGCCTTTCCGAAAGCAGCGCAAGGCTTTTTTCGTAATCCTCCGCATCCGGATCGAAACGAACTGTTACCTCCGACACTCTGGTGTATTCCCCTGCCCCCAGCTGCACCGTAAGGACAACGTCCGTCGGTCCGTCGATGCCCAGACAGTCGATCTGTTCCTCCTGCCAGGTGAGCGCAACTCCGCCGGGACCTGTTTTGGGAAACACGGGACCGTTCTTTAATTCTTCCGAAAGCCATGTCTCGCAGGCGTCGAACAGTTCATCCGCTTTTTCCGCGTCCACACGTTCAGGCAGGACGCTGATGCTTATTTCCCTGTCCAGCACATGACCGTTATAGTCCATGTGCAGCAGTAGTTCCACGTCCTTGCCCGAATCGCCTCTTTCCAGCAGCGCAGCGATATCTTCCGACACATTCTTTCCGCCGGTACGGATAAGCAGGAATGCCAGGACCGATGCCGCCAGCACCGCTCCTGCAGCCGCGGCAGCCGTGATCGTTCTCTTCCGGCGCGCCGAACGCGCATCTTCGTCAGAGAACACCAGCCACTTGTACGCAGCCAGTCTGCTTTGCCTCGGAGAACCTTTTACAGATCTATTTTCGTTATTCTTATGCCCCAGAGCATGGCGCATACGATCAATGCAAGACACAGACTCATCACCACCCTTCCGGCCGCGGTCTCGTACAGCACGGCCAGATAACTGTAGCCGAGGATGTTAAGGCCTGCCAGCACTGCCACAGGCATTATGCTTAAAAGCAGAACATCAAGTTTTTTCTGGGATATGAGCGCCCTGGCCTCGTCCCGGACACTTATCCTTCCTATTAAGAGTTCCGCGGTCTTAAGGCAGACCTCTTCCAGATCGCCTCCGCAGCGCTGGCACGCGGCGTAGGCCGACGCGAACTGCTTTATCTCCGGGACCCCGCTCCGACGTCCCAGATCTTCCAGCAGCACGCCGATGTCCGCGTGGGTGCTCTCATATCTTTCTGCTATGTACGCAAGTTCGGCTGCAATGTCGCCGGATGCTCCGCCGTTCTGTTCGGCCGACTTCCCGGCCAGCGCGATCGCAGACGGCATCTGCCTTCCGGCGGCGACTGCGCCGGATATGGTATACAGCGCGTCCTTAAAGCCCCTGAGAAGCGTTTCCCTGCGTTTTTCCGCGGCGAACGACTGATATATCCTCTCGAGCGGAAAACTCGCCAGACAGGCCGCCAGGCCCGCGTACGCGGATCTGTAGAAAAGCAGTCCCAGCAGAAAAAGGCACGCGCAGGATACCGAATAATAAAGCAGCCTGTCCTTTACGGAAAGATCTGCCGACCTATAATCCGTCAGGCAGCTGCGCTCCCCGCAGTCTGAGTTTTTCCGTTTTCGCGAGCTTTTCTCCGGTGGCTCCGAGCCCTTTTCCCGGCTCGTATCCGAAAAGCTGCGCAAGCCTGACTTCTCCGTTCTCGACACCTCTTACCTCCGATATCTCTATCACTCTTCTGTGGCCGTCCTGAGTCCTGGCAAGATGCACGAAGACATCTATGGACTGGGCTATCTGGCTGCGTACGGCGTCTATCGGAAAACCCGTTTCCGACAGGAACATCGTCTCCAGTCTGCCTATCATGCCCGCAGCGGAATTCGCGTGTCCCGTGGACAGCGAACCGTCATGTCCGGTGCTCATCGCCGCCAGCATGTCTACAACTTCGGCGCCCCTTACTTCCCCGACTATAATGCGGTCCGGCCTCATCCGGAGGCTGGCGCGGATAAGATCCTTTATGGTGACCGCTCCGCGCCCCTGAGCGTTCGCGCCCTTTGCCTCCAGCCTTACGAGGTTCTGGTGCGACCGTATCTGCAGCTCCGCGCTGTCCTCTATCACTATCACCCTTTCCTGAGGAGGGATGTGGTCGGAAAGGATGTTGAGGAACGTAGTCTTGCCGGAACTGGTGCCGCCGCTGACGAAGATGTTGTACCTGCATTCCACCAGCAGTTTAAGCAACTCAGCGGCCCGGGAGCTGATGTCGCCCTGAGCGACGAGGTCTTCCATGGTCATGCGTCCTTTGTTGAACTTACGTATGGTAAGTATGGGTCCGCCGATGGCGACGTTAGCGCCTACTGCGTTGATCCTGGAGCCGTCGGAAAGCCTGGCGTCGACTATGGGGTTGAGCTCGTTCATCTCTCTTCCCACTCTCGCGGCAAGCCTTTGGATCACCTGTTCCAGCTGCCTCGGGGTCTCGAAGAACACGTCCGACCTTTCTATGCCGCTGCCTCTTTCTATGAACACCGCTCCTGGTCCGTTGACCATTATCTCCGTTACCTGCGGATCGTCCGCAAGGTCCTGCAAGATCTCCAGCTCGCAGCGAAGCGTGCAGTAGACCAGCCTTACGGCTCTTTTCATCTCCGCGTAGCTTCTGCTCTTCAGCCCGCACTTTTTGCCGGCAAGTTCGGTAAAGCAAATGTCCTTGCATATCCTTAAGACGTCTTCGTCCCCGGACGCCGGACTTACGCTTTCCCTTACGCTCTGCGCAAGCCTAAGCACGGATACTTCCTCATCAGATCTCTTTCGCAAGTCTGCGCACCTCCGATCCAAGCTGGCCGTAAAGATCCGGCTCATCCTCGTCGTGGAAACTGAAGAAACGGTGGACGTTTCCGTGCATCTCCGAAAGCATCAGATACAGTTCCTCGGACGGTCCGTAGAGCTTGTCCTGCCATCCGTAGCAGACCACTATGCTGTCGCAGACGTCCAGTACGCCGGGCGCCTGGGAACACGATGCCGGAACGTCTACGATGATCTTGTCGAAACAAGGCAGAAGACTCTCCAGTATCCGCACGATCTCCTTACCGTCCGCCAATGTGAGCGGATTCCTGGGACCGTCCGCGGGAAGCCTGGATACGCCCGAAGCGTCTCTGACAAACAGGTGAGCAGTATCCGGAGCATCTCCGGAAAGAAGCAGTTCGAAGAGCCTCCTTGAGGACGGTCCGTTCTGCCAGCAAGCTTTGGAAGACAGAAGATCCAGGCTGAGATAAGCCACATCCATTCCGCAAAGTTCCGCGTAGTTGCGCGCAAGCATGAGAGCGGTGCTGGATGTTCCGGAGCCTCCCGTACCGGAGGTGAATCCGATGACGTCCGCCGTCCTTCCGTCTTTTTCGGCTGCTGCGGCGGCCGGCTTTGACTCCGGACGGCGCTCCATTACCATGAACACATTTTCTCTTTCCTGCCTTGCTGCGTATTCCATTTTCTAAAACCCCTTTCGCTCCCTCCGACTCGATTTTACGGGACGCTGAACGCCCCTTCAAGCAAACTATTGGTAAAAACGGCACACACTTTTCGGGACTGCGGAACGTTCCCTAAAGATCGGAAAAAAGCGTTCGGACAGACACGGACGGAACGATATCAATGGTTCGGGAACGGTCTCCTGCGCAGTCGTCCGGATACGCGGCGCCGGCCTTTTACGCAACAGAAAAACGGCCCCGCATCTCTGCGGGACCGCCATATTATTACTATATTCAGTACTCAGGAACAGTATCCTGGATCCTATGCTTTTAGAACTCCAGGCTCTTCTCTATGAAGGACTTAAGATCTTCTATCTTTACGCGCTCCTGCTTCATGGTGTCGCGGTCGCGTACCGTTACGCAGCCGTCGGTCTCCGTATCGAAGTCCACGGTGATGCAGAACGGAGTTCCTATCTCGTCCTCTCTTCTGTAGCGCTTGCCTATGCTTCCGGATGCGTCATAGTCCACCATGAAATGCTTGGACAGCTCTGCGTAGATCTCCTCGGCCTTGGCGTTCTGGTTCTTGGTGAGCGGCATGATGGCAGCCTTAAACGGAGCCAGCGCCGGATGGAAGTGCATTACGACACGGGTGTCGGTCTTTCCGTCCTCGGAGGTAAGAGTTTCTTCCTCGTAAGCATCGCAAAGGAACGCAAGGGTAACTCTGTCTGCGCCGAGGGAAGGCTCTATTACGTAAGGAATGTAGCGCTTCTTGGGATCTATCGGATCTATGTAGAGCATGCTCTGTCCGGAGCAGTTCTGGTGCTGGGTAAGGTCGTAATCGGTACGGTCCGCAATGCCCCAGAGCTCGCCCCAGCCGAACGGGAACAGATACTCAAAGTCCGTGGTAGCCTTGCTGTAGAAGGACAGCTCTTCCTGGGAGTGGTCGCGAAGGCGCAGCTTCTCCATGTTCATGCCGAGGCACTCCAGGAACTTGCGGCAGTATTCCTTCCAGTAAGCGAACCACTCGAGGTCCGTATCCGGCTCGCAGAAGAACTCAAGCTCCATCTGCTCGAACTCGCGGATCCGGAAGATGAAGTTGCCCGGGGTGATCTCGTTTCTGAACGATTTACCTATCTGGGCTATTCCGAACGGGACCTTCTTGCGGCTGGTCCTCTGAACGTTCTTAAAGTTTACGAATATTCCCTGAGCGGTCTCGGGACGAAGGTATATCTCTGCCTTCTTGTCTTCGGTAACGCCCATGAAGGTCTTGAACATAAGGTTGAACTGACGGATACCGGTAAAGTTTTCCTTGCCGCAGTCCGGGCACTTGATGTGGTGATCAGCTACGAAGGCCTCCATCCGCTCGTTGCTCCATCCGTCTACTCCGCCGTCCAGCTCTATGCCGTTCTCCTTGCAGAAATCCTCTATAAGCTTATCGGCTCTGAATCTGGAATGGCACTCCTTGCAGTCCATGAGAGGATCGGAGAATCCTCCTACGTGGCCGGAAGCCACCCAGGTCTGCGGGTTCATAAGGATGGCAGCGTCCAGTCCCACGTTGTACGGAGACTCCTGGACGAACTTCTTCCACCACGCTCTCTTGATGTTGTTCTTGAGCTCAACGCCTATGGGGCCGTAGTCCCACGCGTTTGCCAGACCGCCGTAGATCTCGGAGCCCGGATACAGGAATCCTCTGCCCTTGCAAAGAGCAACTATAGTGTCCATTGTAAATTCTTTAGCCATTTTTCCACCTATTTACGTAATATGCTATTCTGTTACTTCTGTATTATCTGCCTCTTCTGCCACAGTTCCCATGGAAGGCTCTTCCGCTCCTGCGTCTATTCCGCCGGTCTTCTTTCCGAAACGGTCGGCAAGGTCGTCCTTCTTTTCCATGGCTGCGTTGTACAGTTCGGAGCCCTTGTCCTTAGCTGCTTCGTAGATGACGGAACCCTTGTCCTTGGCGGCCTCGTAGAATACGGAGCCCTTCTCTTTTGCAACGTTGTAGAGCTCGGTGCCTTTTACCTTGGCGTTTGCGTAGAGCTCGGCGCCCTTGTCTATCATCTCGTCCACGACTACGCCGCCCTTTTCCTTAACGGTCTCGAACGCGGCGCTGGTCTTTTCGCTGACGTCCACGACGCTGCCGTCCTCTTTTACAAGCTCCACTCTGCACTTGGTGAACGCTGCCGCGACTGCGGACGCTACGGCGCCCCAGGGGAACAGCACGGTACCGGCTACGCCGAAGAGCACCGGCAGATTAAGGACTACTTCGTCCCCGTGATAGACTCTGAGCTTGGTAACGTTGCCCTTGCGGACCACTTCCTTAACGTTGTCCATGACCTTGTTGACGGCCTTCTTTTCTCTGGACGAGAACTCGTGATCTATGTTCTCTTCCACGTAGATTATTGCGTCCACAACGTTCCCGTTGGCAAATTCCAGAGCTTCCTTAGCTTCTTTGTAGCTTACTCCGGTACGGTCTTTTACTAATTCGATCTTTTCCAGCGTGATCTCCATCGTTGTTTCTCCCTTCATAAAATGAGCGATTCGCTCTTTAATCCTTCTATTCCCAGATGATAGGAATAGTGGGCCTTTACTATTTTAGTTATCCTGTTCTTGAGCGGGTCCGGGACCGAAAGCTTTTCCAGAGCCCGCAGCGGATGTGCCTGTATAAAATCGATAATCTTTATTATATCATCGCCCGCTTCAAATATCAACGGATTCAGATCGGCTGAGGGTCCGGCGCATCCGGAGCATATCACGCCCCCGTCCGGGACCGAGATACGCGTCAGCCCGTCCGTCTTCCCGCACTTTGCGCAGGCCTTTACGTTGATGCCGCTGCCGAACAGTTCCAGCGCCTTTATGCGGAAAGCAAGGAACAGCGTTCCGAAGTCGCTTTTGCGTTTTTCCAGCATGGACAGGTACTCGGAAAGCAGATTGTACATGCCCGGAGACTGCTGTTCGTCCTCCAGCATTCGGTCCGTTAGTTCCAGCGCTCCGGCGGCGCAGGAATACTTTTCTATGTCCTCGCCAATGGAATAATAGCTTTCGATGGTCTCGGCGCCGTTTATGCTGTAGGAATCGCGGCCTTTAAACAGCTCGTACCGCCCTCTGGTAAAAGGTCTGAGCGCCAGCGCGGTCTTGTTCTTTCCGCCTTCGGTGATGCTTGTCCCGGCGGATATCCTGCCGTATTTTTTCGTAAGCAAAACGATCATCCGCCTGCCGTAGGCGGTCTTGATCTGCCTTATGACTATGCCTTCCGTCTCGGTTATCATCGGTTCTTTGCTTACACGGCCGCCGCTTTACGCGTCAGTCCTTTTTATACCCGAAGTTGCTGATAGCAACGGACGAGTCGCGCCAGCCTTCCTTTACTTTTACAAATAGCTCCAGATAGACCTTGGTGCCGGTAAGGGCCTCTATCTCCTGACGCGCGGCCTTGCCTATGCCTTTTATCTTGCGGCCTTCCTTGCCTATTATCATGCCTTTGTGGGACTTCTTCTCGCAGTAGATGGCTGCGTATATCCTTGTAAGGCCTTCAAGCTCCTCGTACTTTTCTATCTCTACTGCGGTGCCGTGGGGGATCTCCTCCTCCAGATAAAGCAGCAGCTTTTCGCGTACTATCTCGCTTGCCAGGAACCTCTCCGGATGGTCCGTTACCATGTCCGGCGGGAAGAACATGGGACCTTCCTGCGCAAGCTCTTCCAGCTTTGCAAGCACCACGTCCGCGTTGACGGCCTTTACGGCGCTGGTCCCCACTAT
>JAFWVZ010000219.1 GCA_017523605.1 Bacillota bacterium
AACGGTAACCCACCTGGGCTACATAAAGAGGGTCACCGCGGACACCTACCGCACGCAGAAGCGCGGCGGCAAGGGCGTAACGGGTCTGTCCACAAGGGAGAACGACTTCGTACGTCACCTGGTAAGCTGCTCTACGCACGACCAGCTGGTATTCTTCACCTCGCTGGGCAGAGCATTCATGATAAAGGCCTACGAGATCCCGGAGGGCGCAAGGACAGGCAAGGGCATACCCATCGTCAACTTCCTGAACACCATGCAGCACGAGCGCATAGCCGCCATCATGTCCGTTGGCGAAGTGGACGAGAACCGCTACCTGATAGCCGTCACCAAGAACGGAACCAGCAAGAAGACACCGGTGTCCGAGTACATCACCAACCGCAAGACCGGCCTCATAGCCATCAAGCTTAAGGAGGGCGACGAGCTGGTAGGCATAGCGGAGACCACCGGAAACAGCAACATAATAATCATCACCAAGCTCGGAAAGTGCATAAGCTTCAACGAGGAAGAAGTAAGGCCCATGGGCCGCAACGCAAGCGGCGTAAGAGCCATAGCGCTGTCCAAGGGCGACGAAGTAGTGTCCATGGAGCTTGCCGTAAAGGGCGAGAGCCTGCTGGTAGTCTCCAAGAACGGCTACGGAAAGCGCACTCCGGTAAAGGAATACAAGATGCAGTCCAGGGGCGGCAAGGGTCTGCTTACCTACGACAAGACCAAGTTCGACAAGACAGGCGTTCTGATCGGAGCCATCTCCGTCGTTCCGGACGACGAGGTCTTCCTTATCAACACGGACGGCATCATAATAAGGATCAGCGCCGGCGAAGTATCCGAGCTGGGCAGGTCCACGCAGGGCGTACGCATTATGAAGGTGGAAGGCGACACGGAGATCGTAACGCTTGCCAGGGCCCCCAGGGACGACGCGCTGGACGAGGAGCCTGCGGATAACGCCGCTGCTGCAAAGAACGCAAAGGCTTCCGCCAAGGAAGCAAAAGCCGAAAAGCCCGCTAAGAACGGAAAGGGCACTGCGGATAAAGACGCAACCGGCAAGCAGTCCGAAAAAGCAGACGACGGCGACCAGCTGAGCCTGCTGTAGCATTGGATCCGGGATCAGGCAGCGCGCATTCGCTGATTCCAAAAGCCTGGAATTTCAACATGTTCCGGCATTACCGCACAGCGGTGCCGGACGTAAACAGCAAGGCCGTACAGAAGCAATATAAGCCGGCAACTGAAACGCAGTTGCTACACAAGGAGTACCATGAATACATTTAAGAGAGTATTTTCGGGCGTACAGCCCACAGGCAACCTGCACATTGGCAACTACCTGGGAGCGCTTAAGCAGTTCGTAGCGCTTCAGGACGAGGCGGAAGCCATCTACTGCGTGGTGGACATGCACTCCATTACCGTGCCGCAGGATCCCGAACAGCTTAAGAGCCACATTAAGGACATAGCCGCGCTGTACATGGCGGTAGGCGTAGACCCCAAGAAAGCAATAATATTCGTGCAGTCGGACGTTCCCGGCCACGCGGAGCTCAACTGGATACTCACCTGCAACGCCTACACCGGCGAACTCTCCCGCATGAC
>JAFWVZ010000015.1 GCA_017523605.1 Bacillota bacterium
AAACGGCCCGGTCTTAAGATGGCGGGGTCCAGAACGTCCGGACGGTTGGTGGCTGCCATTACGATTATGCCTTCGTTGGCGTCGAAGCCGTCCATCTCTACGAGCAGCTGGTTGAGGGTCTGCTCGCGCTCGTCGTTACCGCCGCCTATGCCTGCGCCTCTTCTGCGGCCTACGGCGTCGATCTCGTCTATGAATATGATGCAGGGAGCGTTCTTCTTGGCATCGTTGAACAGATCGCGGACGCGGCTTGCGCCTACGCCTACGAACATCTCTACGAAGTCCGAACCGGAAATGCTGAAGAACGGCACGCCGGCTTCTCCTGCGACTGCCTTGGAGATGTGGGTCTTACCTGTTCCCGGAGGGCCTACCAGAAGCACGCCCTTGGGGATGCGGGCGCCAAGCTCCAGATACTTCCTGGGGTTCTTAAGGAAGTCCACTATCTCCGCAAGCTCCTGCTTTTCTTCTTCCAGGCCGGCAACTTCCTTAAAGGTTATGCGCTTCTTGTCGTCGCCCTTTACCATGCGGGCGCGGGACTTGCCGAAGTTCATTACTCCCGCGTTGCCTCCGCCGCCCATCATGTTCCTCATAAGGATGACCATAAGGATGATCATGATGATGGTGGGTATCCAGGACAGTATGCCCGCGTAGTTGGAGGGCTTTACGCTCTTTACTACCAGGGTGCCGGAAGACGACTGCGGAACGATGTATTTGTCGCTTAATGTCTGCATCTCGAAGACGGTGGGCGCGTAGGCTATTACCGTTTCGCCGCTCTTAAGCTTTGCGGTGTAGGACCTGTTGTTCTCGTTGATAAGGACTTCCGTTACCTGTCCTTTTTCGAAATTATCGACAAGCTCGGAGAACTCTATGTCCCTGGCGTCGCCGCCGCCGAACAGAGAACCGCCCGTAATAAGCGTAATTAAGCCGGCTACTACGACGAATATCAGGACGTAGACCAGCAGCGCTTTGAGCAGACTGGGTTTCTTTCCGTTATTGTTGTTCAATTACAAGTTTCCTCTACTTTCTTATATATAATTTGTGTTTTGTTAACATTTTCGTGAATTAGCATAACATTCTAACACATATAATAGGAAACTTCAATGAAGTTTTTGTGTTTTAAACACAAAAATACGCTGTATTTCGCCTCGGCTGTCGCTAAAAAACATGGGCCAGGACAGGAGCTGCCGCTAATTTGCGGAAAAAGCTGCGTCAGGCTGTGGTATAATAAATAGATAACAAGAAAACCTTGGAGGATGACATGTCTGTAACTGCAGAGATACTTACCGGCGGAAAGCCCGTGCCGGCGCTTGGGGAGCTGCTTCCGGAGGGCCTGGAATACGGCATATACGGCGAAAACTACGTGCTTAAGGAGGCGGACGGCGAGGATTCCGTAATAGTGTTCGACCCGGCCTGCATATGCAGGGGAATATGCCTGGATACTTCGGAAGAATCCGTTACCCTGGGCCTTTCCAACGTTACCGGAGCCGGCGAGATACGGCTGTTCTACGATCTGGTGCGCCGCATCTGCAAGATCTTCGGCACTACGGTGTTCAAGCGCGAGGATGCGATAGTATCTTTAGAGCAGGCGGACAAGCTCGAGGAAGAGGACATCAGCTCCGCGGCGGCCGGTCTGGACGTGATGCTTGCCAGGCTTAAGGCCGGCGAGGACAACGTTACGATCTTCGGAGCCCTCAATCCCATTACAATGGACGCTTCCGACCTTAAGAAGATCGGCGGAGATCCGGAGAAGCTGGGGGTGTTCCTGCACGAAAAGCAGAGCGCTAACGCGTACTACGCCGCCCCTCAGGTGTTCCAGGATCCTAAGGACGGTTCGCTGGTGGGAGTTTACTCCGTGCCCTGCGAAACGCGCACGATAATGCCCTACGTTCCGGCCGCGCCTTTCTACCTGCAGGAGAAAGTGGACCGCTGGATAGTATACGTATACATCTCCGACGAGAAGTACGGCTACGTGGAGTTTTCGGACTTTGCGGCAGGCGTTCATAACCTGGGGCCTTACGACGCGGCGCATTACCTGCTGGAACTGGACGAGGCGAAAGCGGAGAAGCTTATACAGGAACACCCGGCAAAGATGTAGACCGGCCGAGCGCACCAGCAGGACGATTCACGGAAATTGCCGGCAAAGACTGCCGATCAGCAGGAAGCGCCTTTTGTTCAATATAATTAACTAACAATCAATATCATTAACATAACCGCGGTTTTTACAGGAACAGACCGCATAAACCACTGAAAATGAAGCTATTCGACTCCCATTGTCATTTTACGGACCCCGGGTTCGACGACTGCCGGGACCAGCTGGCAGACGAGATCCGCGCCGTGGGCCTTACCATAACGGACATAGGCACGGACCTGAAAACGTCCCTTGCCGCAGCAGACGCCGCAAAGCGCTGGGAGTTCTGCTACGCCGCGGCGGGGTATCACCCGGCGGAGGTGGAGGGCCTTACGGAAGAGA
>JAFWVZ010000220.1 GCA_017523605.1 Bacillota bacterium
CTACGCTCTGTTCCAGCTGCTTGCGGAGGCGGACATCCCGGACGCCATCTATTACCTTGGTCTTTACGCTCAGGAGGGCTATCTGGAAGAGCCGGACTTCGCAAAGGCAATGGAATATTACAAAAAAGCCTCGGATCTTGGCGACGCCTGGAGCGCCGTGCAACTCGGCATGATGTACTCGCTGGGCCAGGGCACGGACATCGACTACGAAAAAGGCTTCGAATACTACAAACTGGGCTACGAGCGCGGCGACGTCCTTGCCTGCGCCAACCTGGGCTGGTGCTGCGAGACGGGCCAGGGCACGGAGAAGGACCTTAACCAGGCGCTCAGGTATTACTGGGAAGGCGCGTCACGCGGAGAAGAGCACTGCGTAGAAGCCGTAAAGCGCCTCTCGGACCCCGCAGCCGGAGCCAAAGCACATTGATCCGTCTCCCGGACCCCGCAGCCGGAAAAACATCGCACTGAAATTCAGTTGCGGTACATCCGGCAAAAAAAACGCATTAGCATACAACTTTTGGTTTCACCCACGCCCCCGAGTGTTTCTTCACGGGGGATTTTATATTAACTACAATACTATCAGAGCAGTGTCGGCCGCTTGCAGCAAACGCCGGCCGGCGCTCCTCCGGAATCATTCTTTATTACATTTCACGAAAGGAGATATGACCTATGAGTGAAAAAGTAACGGTACTGGGCGTAGGAGACGTCATTCTGGACGCCCCGGAACCGGAAAAGTACTTCGATACCAGCAAGGACCTGCTCAGGGCCGCTGATATCACCATCGGCAACATGGAAGATCCGCACACCGACAGGCCGTGCTGGAGCAACATGGAGTCGCATTCCGCGCCGCCTTCGGACATGAAGAATCTGAGCGCTTTCAAGTACGCCGGATTCGACGTAGCCACCATAGGCGGAAACCATTGCTTTGACCAGGGCCCCTACGGCATACTCGATCCCATGGAATACTTCCACAAGAACGGCATCGAGACCTGCGGAGCCGGCGCAGACTACGACGAGGCCAGAAAGCCCGCCCTCGTAGAGCGCAAAGGCGTTAAGTTCGCGTTCCTGCACTACAACCTTACAGGTCCGCGCGAATGCTACGCCACAGTAATGAAGACCGGCTGCGCCTACATTAGGGTAGCCACCGCCTACTGCAATGACAGGGCGGAACCGGGCGGATCCCCCACGGCCATCTACACCATCGCGGACCCTCGCGGCATGCGCAACATGGCGGACGACATCCTCAACGCTAAGAAGATCGCGGATAACGTAGTCGTCTACTTCCACAGCGGCAGCTCCGGCAAGCCCCTGCTCAACCAGTACGAGCTGGAGATAACCCACTACGCCATCGACATGGGCGCGGAAGCGGTCCTCTGCTGCCACACTCACGCCATCGCGAGCATGGAAGTCTACAGGAACAAGCCCATATTCTACGGACTGGGCAACTTCGTGACCGTTACCGGCGCCATGAACCCGGACGCTAAGAACGCCAAGCAGCGCCACACCGATTTCTTCGGCTGGCCGGGCATCCAGCCCTGGTGGGATTTCGACGTGTTCAAGATGATCAAGCCGGGCAACGTTCCCTGCTATCCGTTCGCGGAGTACTCCAGAAGCACTATGATCGCCAAGCTGGAGTTCGGCAAGGACGGTCTTAAGTCCGCGGGATTCATCCCCTGCTGGATCAACGACAAGGCCCAGCCCACGCCGGTCACCAGAGACAGCGAAAAGGGCAAGTACGTAATCGACTACATAGCCGACTGGGAAAAGAAATCCGGCTTCACCTTCGACTTCAAGTGGAACGAGGAAGGCACGGAGATAGTCTTCGACCTTACCAAGGACACAGAATCCATCTATCTGGATCCGCCGCCGGAGTTCACGTTCTATTAAGGCAGCCGGGCACACCCGCAAGGCGCGCAACCGATAATCAGTTGCAAGCCCGCAAAGCCCTGAAAACAAAGCATTTTCCAAACGATCAAGAAAGAAGGAAAGATCATGGACAATAAAGTAAGCATAAAGGAACGCATAGGCTACGCGTTCGGCGGACTGGGACAGCAGCTTGCCAACAAGACCGTTTCCCAGTACCTGCTGGTATTCTTTACAAACTGCCTGCTCCTCAACCCGCTTACGGCAGGAGCCATCTTCATGTGGGGC
>JAFWVZ010000221.1 GCA_017523605.1 Bacillota bacterium
CGGAGTGTATTCGTATATCTCCAGACCGTTGTTCGCGCATGCAAGGATCGCGACGCCTCTGGCCTGACCCACGAAGATAGCCGTAGTCTGGTTGGTGTTGAAATACAGCTGCTCTATTGCAGCTTCTTCCGGCTGATGCTCCGCTATTATGTCCATAAGACCGTTATACAAGGTCTTCAGCCTGTCCGGCATGGACATGTCCTTATCCGTGGTAAGGACTCCGTAGTCTATGAGCCTGTGGACGTTGCCGTCCTTTTCTATTATGCCGTAGCCCATTATGGCATAGCCAGGGTCTATTCCTAGTATTTTCATGCTTTTTCCAGTGTTATGCGGCCTATCGCGCCGGAACGGAACTCGTCCAGAACTGTCTTGGCGGTCCTTTCGTAATCTATGCGTTTTCCGCTCATTATGAATCCTCGCTTTACTGCAATGGCCTCCATTGTAAGAAGCGGTGTTTCTTCGATACCGTCGAGTTTATACCTTGCGCAGAGCAGATCAGGAGCAACGATGCTGAGCCTTGCTATCAGTTCCAGCCCCAGGTCCGAAACATCCATGATCTCATCCTTAATGGAACCGCAGAAAGCAAGGTCCAAAGCAACATCCTTGTCCTCGAACTTGGGCCAGAGTATTCCCGGAGTATCCAGAAGCATCATGCCATTGGTAAGCGACAGCCACTGCTTGCCGCGTGTAACGCCGGGCTTGTCGCCGGTCTTTGCGGACCTGCTTCCTGTAAGACGGTTTATCAGCGAAGATTTACCAACGTTAGGTATGCCGACGATCATCATGCGAAGATTCTTCTTGCGCTCACGGTCTTTGTTCTTGTCTTCCTGTATGCGCTCCAGGACCTTAAGCAGCTGCTTTACGCCATCACCCGCATTGGAGTTCAGCGAAATCACAAAATCGCCGTTTTCAGCGAGTTTTTTCTGCCATTCGATAGTTTCCCCGGCATCGGCCAGATCGGCTTTGTTAAGGACCGTTAAGCGGCTTTTGGAGCCTGTCAGATCCCCTATCACGGGGTTGCGGCTTGCGGCCGGGATCCTGGCATCCAGAAGTTCTATTACAAGATCCACGAGCTTAAGGTTTTCCGCAATAAGCTCGCGCGTCTTCTTCATATGTCCGGGGTACCAGTTGATGTTCTCTATCATTTCTTTAACAGTTCTTTGGCGGCCATCCTTGCCGCGTCGGTTATCTCGTCTGCAGAAAGCAGTCTTGCTATCTCTTCAACGCGCTCGTCCTCCGAAAGAGGCACGACAGTCGTCTGAGTGCTTATAAGATCAGCATGCTTTTCTATTCTGTAGTTGCGGTCGCCCTTGGCAGCGATCTGCGGAAGATGCGTTATGCATACTATCTGATGATCTTCAGACAGGCTGCGAAGCTTATCGCCCACAACTCCTGCGGTCTTTCCGCTTATTCCGCTGTCTATCTCGTCGAAGATCATGGTCGGCACTCCGCCGATGTCTCCGGTGATGCGCTTCAGCGCAAGCATTATCCTTGAAAGCTCACCGCCGCTGGCTACCTTTGCCAGAGGCTTCGGTTCTTCTCCCCTGTTGGCGGATATCAGAAATTCGACGATGTCGGATCCATTATCGCTCATCCTGCCGGGACGCATGTCCACTTCGAAGTCTGCGGCCTCGAAGTTAAGGTCCAGAAGCTCTTTGTCTATGCGCTTCTTAAGCACTTCGGCAGTATCTTTTCTAAGCCTGGAGAGCCTGGCAGCAGCCGCATCGTACTCTTCCTTCTCCAGAGTTATAGCCCTTTCCAGCCTGGTCCTGCGGTCGCCGGAGCCTTCGATCAGGGAAAGCTCCTTTCTGGCTTTTTCTGCATATTCCAGCACGGCTTCCAGACTGCCCCCGTATTTTCTCTTAAGAGTATTGAGTGCATCCAGCCTGTCTTCTGCTGCCTCCAGTTCCTCCGGAGAGAAATCCGCGGAATCCCTCAGAGACCTTATCTGCGAACTTGCGTCATCCAGATCGTAATATGCGCCTGATATGCGTTCGTAAATCTGGTTCAGCTCGTCTGAATAAGAACTTACATAAGAAAGCTCCGACATGCAGCGCCCCAGGGCGCTTACTGCGGCCTGATCTCCGTCGAAGAGCATCTGATGGACCTCCGAGAGCGCTCCGTATATCTTTCCGGAGTTCTTCATAAGATCTATGCGCCTTGTAAGCTCTTCGTCCTCGTTTACAGCTATGTTAGCGTTTTCTATCTCGGAAAGCTCGTAGGCATACAGGTCTTTCTGCCTTTCGCGCTCTGCGGTCCTTTTATTCAGTTCGGCAAGCTCGGTGCTGTCCGCCGCAAATCTGCGGTAAGCATCGGAGACCATGTCCCTTACGCGGATGAGTTCATCTCCTCCGTACATGTCCAGTATTCCCAGATGTCTGTCCGGGTCCAGAAGAGTCTGGTTATCGTACTGACCGTGGATGTCCGCAATGCATCCGCACAGTCTGGAGAGCGCAGACAAAGGAACTACAGAACCGTTGACTCTGCAAAGGCTCCTGCCGGCCGCGTAGATCTCGCGCCTTATGACAACGGGAACATCATCCGGAGCGCCTATCTCTTCCAGCACGCCGGAAATATCCCTGCCGCCTGCGTCAGCTACAACGGTAACGACAGCCTTTTCGGAACCTGTCCTTACGTAATCCGTATCCGCTCTGGCGCCCAGAGCCATGCTTACGGCCTCTATTATCACGGACTTACCGGAACCTGTCTCTCCGGTGATTATGTTCAGTCCGGGATACAGGTCCAGCGAAAGGTCCTTTATTATTGCAAAATCTTTGATCTCTATGTGAGATATCATGGACAGACCCCTGAACTATCTGATCGCTTCGGTGAAAAGTTCAAGAACGGCAGGAACGTTGTCCTTGCTGTCTATTGCTGCAAATATGGTGTTATCTCCGGCAAGCGTACCTACGACGCTGTCAGGAGAAAGATTGTCTATTGCTTCCGCGGCAGCGTTCGCGCATCCGCTGAGCGTCTTGATAACGAGTATGTTCTCCGCGGCCTTTATCTCCGTAACGGTATCACGGAGTATCTTGCGGAATCTTTCTTCATCCGCGGGAGAGCCTTTAGGCGCAAGTGCATAGACGCTTCTTCCGCCCTGTCCGGGAACCTTTATCAGCCCCAGTTCCTTTATGTCTCTGGAAACAGTGGCCTGCGTTACTTTAAAGCCGGCGGCATTAAGCTTGGCTGCAAGCCTGTCCTGAGTATCTATGTTCTGAGTCCTTATTAGTTCCAGTATCTTGCTCTGACGTGACTGTCTCATAGCGACCTCCGATAGCGAACGTATTTTTATTCATCATTTGAATATTATAGCATAAAAAAAGAGGAGCGCTTGTGCGCTCCGGTCTTTTTTTGAATTATTTTTCCAGGGTCTTGATCCTGGCAGCCTTGCCTGTACGCTCTCTCATGTAATTGAGCTTTGCTCTTCTTACGTCGCCCTTGCGTACGAGCTCGATCTTTTCTATCCTCGGAGAATGGAGCGGGAAAGTCTTTTCCACACCTACGCCGGAGGAGAGCTTTCTGACTGTGAACGTCTCGGAGATGCCGCCGTTCTGTCTCTTGAGCACGAAGCCCTCGAAGACCTGGATCCTCTCCTTGTTTCCTTCCCTTACCTTGATGGAGACCCTTACGGTGTCGCCTACGCTGAATTCGGGAATGTCAGTCTTTTTGTACTCTTCTGTGATAGATTGTATAAGATCCATTTTCGTATCCTCCTTTATAAGACCTGACGTTCTTAACAGCCTGCACCGGAAACCGTTCGTTTCCGGCCTCTGCCAGAGGACCGCCCGAAATACGACTTTGGTATTATATTATAGACATTCTTTGTTTGCAAGCGGAATTTTCAAACTTTTCCGCCGCTTTTTTCCGGCCGCTTACGCCCTCGGGAAAGCCTTGTCGTAAACGTCGATTATCCTGTTCTTCGTAAGGCTCATGTAGATCCTGGTGGCGGTTATGTCCTCGTGTCCGAGGATGTCCTGCAGGGACTTGATGTCCGCGCCGTTCTGGACCATGTGAGCAGCGAAGGAATTGCGCAGGATCTGCGGACTGAGCCTGTCGGTAAGACCGGCCTCGTCGCCTCTCTGCTTGAGTATCTTCCATACGCCCTGTCTGGTGAGCCTTTCACCAATGTAGCTGAGGAAGAGCGCTCCGGTATCCTGTTTCTTCTTGA
>JAFWVZ010000222.1 GCA_017523605.1 Bacillota bacterium
CTCCATTTCCGCAGCCGCAGGGGCCGCACTTAACGACAGAATTATAGCATTTGCCGCGGTTGTTATGATATAATGATTTTTAGCATTTTAAGCAATAAACTGCTTCGGAGGAATAAAATGGACTACGCAAAAGAATCACTAAAAAAGCACTACGAATGGAAGGGAAAGCTTAGAGTGGAGCCTATAGTGCCGCTCAAGACCAAGGAGGATCTTTCCCTGGCATATACGCCGGGCGTGGCACAGCCCTGCCTGGAGATACAAAAAGACATAGAAAAGAGCTACGATCTTACGCTCAGGAGCAACCTCTGCGCCGTAATAACGGACGGCACCGCGGTGCTTGGCCTGGGAGACATAGGTCCGGAAGCCGGCATGCCAGTAATGGAAGGCAAATGCGTTCTGTTTAAGGCGTTCGGCGGAGTGGACGCAGTTCCGCTCTGCGTAAGGACCAAGGACGTGGACGAGTTCGTAAACGCCGTATGGCTTATCTCCGGATCTTTCGGAGGAATAAACCTGGAGGACATTTCCGCGCCAAGGTGCTTCGAGATAGAGCGCAAGCTTAAGGAAAAGTGCGACATCCCCATCTTCCACGACGACCAGCACGGCACGGCCGTAATAACCCTTGCCGGAGTAATGAACGCTCTTAAGCTGGTAGGCAAGAAGCTGCCGGAGGTAAAGATAGTTACCAGCGGAGCCGGAGCCGCAGCCACCGCTATAGTTAAGCTTCTGCTGTCCGCAGGCGCGCGCAATGTTGTAATGTGCGACCGCAAAGGCGCCATCTGCAGAAGCCGTCAGGACCTCAACTGGATAAAGAAAGAGATGGCTGAAGCCACCAACCCGAACGACCAGAGCGGAAGCCTTAAGGACGTCATAGCCGGAGCGGACATATTCATAGGCGTATCCGCGCCGGGCACCGTTACCAAAGAAATGGTAGCCACAATGAACAAGGACGCCATAGTCTTTGCCTGCGCCAATCCTACGCCGGAGATCTTCCCAGAGGAAGCCAAGGCCGGCGGAGCCCGCATAGTGTCCACCGGACGCAGCGACTACCCCAACCAGATAAACAACGTTCTGGCCTTCCCCGGAATATTCCGCGGAACGTTCGACGTTAGAGCCAAGGACATAAACGAAGAGATGAAGATGGCTGCAGCCAGAGCCCTTGCGGACCTTATTACGGACGAGGAACTGAACGAGGAATACATAATCCCCAGCCCCTTCGACACCAGAGTGGCACCCGCCATTGCGGCCGCGGTAGCCAAGGCAGCCAGAGACACCGGAGTCGCAAGACTGTAAGCATCAACGCTGCAGCATCCGTTAGACATTGGGCTGCTGCGGTTACAGGGTAACAGGGCTGCACGATCGTTGATCGCTGTGGCGGCTGCGCAGCGGCAAAGCATTAAAGAATGATCTTAGAATTCGGTTACGGAAAAGGAATACAGACGGTAGAGGTGCCGGACGCAAACGTTAAGACGGTGATGCTCTCAAACGAGATGGAGCACCTGCGCCGCGGAGTGGATGCTGTTAAGTATGCCCTGGAGCACCCGGCAGGAACGCCGAGGCTTAAGGAACTTGCGGCTGCCAAGATGGCGGAGTTTGCCGCAAAATCCGGATCCGCAGCTGCAGGTTCCGGGATCAGTGTTTCCGCTAACGCTGCGCCCCGCTTCGTAATAATCACCAGCGACATCTCCCGTCCCCTGCCAAGCTGCGACGTGCTGCCGTCCGTACTGGACGAGCTGTCGTCGGCCGGCGTCAAGGACGAGCAGATAACCGTAGTTTTCGGGCTTGGGTCGCACAGAGGCCACACCCCGGAAGAGATGAAACGCCTGGTGGGCGAGGACGTCTACGCGCGCGTAAAGTGCGTGGACAGCGATCCGAACGACTGCGTAAGCTTTGGGACTACCAAGCGCGGAACGCCCGTGGACATCACCAGGATCGTTGCCGAGGCGGACTTCAGAATAGCGCTGGGAAACGTAGAATTCCACTACTTTGCCGGCTATTCCGGAGGCTACAAAGCCCTTATGCCCGGAGTCTCCACTCCGGCCGCCATACAGGCTAATCACAGCATGATGGTCCGCGAGGAGGCCAGGGCTGCAAGCCTGGAAGGCAACCCCATCCGCGAGGACATAGAAGAAGCCGGAGCCATGGTAGGCCTGGACTTTATTGTCAACGTGGTGCTGGACGAGCACAAGAAGATAGTATACGCGGCTGCCGGTCATCCGGGGACCGCTCACAGGGATGCCTGCCGCTACCTGGACAGGATGTACATTAAGCCGGTGGAAGAGCCGGCGGACATCGTGATCGTAAGCCAGGGAGGAGCGCCCAAGGACGTAAACCTCTACCAGACGCAGAAGGCCCTGGACAACGCGTCCCACGCGGTAAAAAAAGGCGGCACCGTGATACTGATCGGCGCCTGCCCGGAAGGCCTTGGAAACAAGGTGTTCGAAGAATGGATACGCGCCGCGGAAAAGCCGGAAGACCTGCTTACCCGCGTCCGCGAGAACTTTAAGCTGGGAGGCCACAAGGCCGCAGCCATTGCAATGGTGCTTAAGAACGCGGAGATAATACTGGTGTCAGAGATGGACGACGCCTTTGTCCGCAGCATCTTCCTTACACCGATGCCCAGCGCCCAGGCCGCTTTCGACGCGGCGTTCGCGAAGCACGGCCCTGCCGCAAGCATTATAGCGATGCCCTTCGGCGGCGCTACATTGCCTGTGCTTAGGTAGCAGCGCTTTTCGTTAAAGTTTGCAGGAATAACAAATTAAAAAGGCCGCCGGCAGATCCGGCGGTCTTTATTGTTGAACGATCCACGGTCAGTTGCTCTGCAGCCGGAGCCACTACCGTTCAGATGCTCCGCAGCCTTACTGCTCCAGCTCGCACAGAACCTCCCAAATGTCCCCTTCAAGACAGATGGAACGTTCTTTTATTTGCTCCGGGCAGACCGCGTCGCTGTAATTGACGCAGGCGTACATGGCATTGGAGTTCGCGGCGGTCATGTTCCAAAACGGGATCTTAATGATGCCGGGAGTGTTGTAGCCCACGCCCAGTTCCAGGAACAGCACCCTGCCCTTATGCGTCCTGATGAAACTGTCGTAGCGCTCCGCCGCCCTGTGCCAGCCGTCGTCCTCCACGAAGGTATCGTCGGCGCGGAGGTTCATTGTCATGGGCTTTCCGCAGACCGGGCAGAATGGTATAAGTTCCGAGGGGATCGTCATCTTAAGTTCAGTTCCCTCCAGGACCGTAAGCGTGTTGTCTTCCGCTATGGTAAAGCCCTGCGACTCCACCATCTTCCGCACGGTCTCCTCGTTGTCGTAGGTCTTGTCGTGGCAGGGCTCGCTGCACTGCCACAGGCCGTAGTCGCCCTGGGTGTAGAACAGCCTTTCCTTGTCGAAGCCCGTCTTCTGGAAGCAGTGGTCCACGTTGGTGGTAAGGACGAAATAGTCCTTGTCCTTTACGATGCCAAGGAGCTTTTGGTAAAGAGGCTTGGGCGTGTCCATGTAGCGGTTGACCCAGATGTTGCGGCTCCAGTAAGCC
>JAFWVZ010000223.1 GCA_017523605.1 Bacillota bacterium
GAAACATATTCAAGGCGCTGCTGTCGTACTTCCCGGCCTACCTTATCTACGGACTTATGGTGACGCTGTTCTTCAGCTCGCTGTCCGTGCTGCTCAGCTGCGTCGCGAAGAAGCGCGTCATAGCCCTTCTGCCCATGCTGCTGGTCATGATAGTGGTGCTGGTCCTGCCGCTGGTCGTGCGCCTGGTGCTGTCGCTGAGGGGCGGAGCCGGACTGGACAAGATAAGCTTCCTGGACCTCAACTACCACTTCGGAAGCATGTTCAGATGGTGCACGGACTTCTTCGGAGGCATAAAGGGAACTTCCGGACAGCTGGAGATCCCTACCCTGCTCATGAACATCTTCAGGCAGACGGCAATGGATCCGGACATAGCGCATGCTCAGAACGCAGGCGTTCTTACCACGGTAAACAACACGATACCGGTAACGGTGCTGCTTCCGGTCTACGGAGCGCTTACGGTGATCAACTACGCAGCGGGCTTCGCGATAATAAGGCGCAAGGACGTATAAGACCTGTTATTTCAAGGGCCTGCCGGACATACGGCGGGCCCTTTTTTTAATGCCCTTCGCGCCTTGACTTTTTAATATAATAAAGAGTAAAATGAGACGTTAGAAAAATAACAATCGTCGTATTAAGGAGTTCATCTGACATGGCATTGGTAACCACCAAAGAAATGTTCAAAAAGGCGTATGAAGGCGGCTACGCAGTGGGCGCTTTCAACGCGGACAGCATGGATATAATCCAGGCTATCATTGAGGGCGCCGAAAGCGTAAAGGCGCCGCTGATACTCGCTCTTTCCGAGAGCGCGGTAAAGTTCATCGGACCTGAATACGCGGTAAACACGCTTAAAGCCGCGGCAAAGACCACGGACATACCCATCGCGCTGCACCTGGACCACGGCAAGAGCGCGGAGATCTGCAAGGCCTGCGTGGACTACGGATTCACTTCCGTCATGATCGACGCCTCCGCCTACGATTTCGACAAGAACATCGAGATCACGAACGAAGTCGTTAAATACGCGCACGACCGCGGAGTAGTGGTCGAGAGCGAGCTCGGAGCCGTAGCCGGCATAGAGGACGACATTAACGTGGACGACAAGTACGGCGCGTTCACCCACCCTCAGGACGTGGTGGAATTCGTGGACCGCACGGGCATCGACAGCCTGGCGATAGCGATAGGCACCGCCCACGGCGCGTATAAATTCAAGCCCGGCCAGAAGCCCCAGCTGCGCTTCGACATACTGGAGGAGATCCAGGAGAAACTGCCCGGATTCCCGCTGGTGCTGCACGGAGCGTCCTCCGTTCCCCAGGACAGACTGGCGATCTTCAACCAGTACGGCGGAGACCTTGCCCAGGCCATAGGCATTCCCGGAGAGATGCTCAGAAAGGCAGCCTCCATGGCGGTCTGCAAGATAAACGTCTGCACGGACATACGCGTCTGCTGGTTCGGAGAGATCCGCAGGCAGTTCGCGGAGAACCCCAAGAAGTTCGACGGATGCACCTTCCTGGCGCCGGCAAGAAAAGCCGTAGCCAATATGGTGGCAGCCCGCATCACCGACGTGTTCGGAAGCAACGGCAAAGCCTGACCCGAACGACACGGCGCGCGGCGCCGCGCATTGCGTTTCCAACGGTTTCGACGGATCTGATCCGTAATGATAGTTCATAATTTAAGCTTTTATAAAGACTGTAGCGAACTGCCGGCAGGATCAAGCATCCGGCCCCGCGGCATTAGCCGCGGGGCTTTATTATCCGGAGAAATAAAAAGCCCGGCGCTCACAGCGCCGGGCTCTATGTTTAAATGTTATCGATCTCTCTTCCGGATCATTTGCCTCTGCTGTCCGTGGAAGCTTTAAGTCCGCGCACAAGACCTTTCACGAAATCCCAGAAGGTCGAAGACCAGAACGTTACGGGACTCTTGGAAACGGTCCTGAACTCATCGACGGAAAGGATCTGTCC
>JAFWVZ010000224.1 GCA_017523605.1 Bacillota bacterium
CTCTTAAGGCGGAATCGCTGAGCCTGTGGAAGTGCGCGCCGCAGTGAGGGCACTTCACGAACAGGACCATTACAAGGATCAGTATCGCCAGCGCGGCAAGAAAACCGTACATGGCTATGTAGTTATACGTAAGTCTGTAGACTATTGCCAGGACCACAGCCAGAACGGCCGAGATCCTTGTTATCGTCTTTGCGGTGCGGAGCTTCATGGCATTCCTCCTGTATCAACGACTAGAACTTTCTTTTGTTCTTCTTTTCCCTGATGCCTACTATTATCGCGCCTAAAGCGATGAGCGTCATGAACGTGTAGATCTCCTTGCGGCGCTCGGTCTCCGGGTCGGTCTGCCCGCCGTCCTCCGAGTTGCCGTTGTCGCTGCCGTCCATGGTCGCGCTCTGCTCGCCGGTATTTTCGGTGCTGTTGCCGGCGGGAGAGTCCGCGCCTATGGTGGTGACGGGTTCTGTCGCTGTGTCGCCGTCGCCGCTCTTGGCAAGGTAAGTACCGCCGCTTTTTGCGAAAGTAACAACGCCGTCGCCGCTCTTTGCGAAAGCGGAAACAGCGCACGCGAATACCAGAAGCACGGCAAGCGCAAGAGCCAGGATCTTCGGCAGCATGCGTCTTGCGGCAGTGTTTACATGTCCGCCCGGGGCGGTCTTAAACACGCGGCGCATCAGATCTTACCTCCGATTACAAGGATCAGATAATACGCCACGCCAAGCACCATTATTGCTGCCAGGGCTATGCAGAATATCCTTACCGCCAGAGTGCGGCTGCTCGTTCTTTTAACGGGCGCGTACGTATATTTCTTTACTGTCTTTTTATTGGACATGTATATCGTTCTCCTCCGAAAGGATGTCAGCCGGTATCTCGAAAATGTCCGCGGCCGGCATCGCCTCTATTCCGGACTGAAGCGCTTCCGCGCCGGTCGGAAGGATCTCTATCTCCAGCTGCTTGTTGGCGTCGAACAGTCCCTTGAAACAAATGGAATAATCAATGGAAAGACTCCCCGACGTCTGGGCAAAGCCGCCCAGGCCGGAGATCTTGTTGGTCAGGATCTCTACGCCGAAACTGCCGTAAGGCGTGGAGTAGAAACCGTTCAGCCGGCGTCCCTTCTCGAAGACCATCTCCGTGGGGACCTCCATGCCGCTTCCCGACCTCTTTACCCTTACGCGCTTGGGCGTTATGGTAAGGCTCGTGGAGCAGCCTTCCATGCCGGACATTACGGTCTCGTCGTACTGGATGAGGGTGGTGTTTCCTCTGCTGTAGAGGCGCCCTTCCGTTACGAACTCGATCCCGTCGTCACTTTTGATTTTCAGCATTATATCTTTCATATCCGAGTTCTATTATTCTCTCCACTATCTCCGTGTAGGTGAGCCCCGTTGCCATGAAGAGCATTGGGAACATGCTTATCTTAGTGAATCCGGGTATGGAGTTTATCTCGTTAAGGTAAATTTCCTGTGAATCTTTGTCAACAAGGAAGTCCACGCGGGCAAAACCGCTGCAGTTGCAGGCAAGGTAGGCCTTTATGGCTTCCGCGCGGATCTCGTCCGAAAGCTCCTTGGGAAGGTCCGCCGGTACCACGGTGCGGCTTGCGCTGCTGTGATACTTTGCTTCGTAGTCGTAGAAGTCCGCTTCGGTAAGGACTTCTCCGACGGCTCCGGCCACGGGCTCCAGATTGCCCATTACCGCAGTCTCCAGCTCTCTGGCGTTTACGCCCTGCTCCACGACTATGCGTATGTCGTACTTGGCGGCTTCCTTAAGCGCGGCTTCCAGGCCGGCGGGCTCGTGGACCTTGGAGATGCCCACGGAGGATCCCATGTTGGCGGGCTTTATGAACAGCGGATAGACCAGCGTGTCGTATATCTTTTTC
>JAFWVZ010000225.1 GCA_017523605.1 Bacillota bacterium
GCGCAGCTCGTGGGCGTTGAAGTTGGCGAACGAGAATCCGCTGCCTTCGCCTGTGTACTTGTTGTACGGCTGTACGCTGTCCTTAAGACCGCCGGTCTCGCGCACCACGGGCACAGTGCCGTAGCGCATGGCTATCATCTGCGAAAGTCCGCAGGGCTCGAAGCGGCTGGGCATCAGCAGGGCGTCCGCGCCGGCGTAGATCTTGTGCGACAGTTCCTCGGAGAATTCTATCTTTACGCAGATCTGTCCGGGGAACCTGTCGTGGTAGTATCTGAACGCTTCCTCGTACCTGCTGTCTCCCTGGCCCAGGACTACCAGCTGGCATCCGCTCTCGACTATCCAGGGCAGATTGTAGGTTATGAGGTCCAGACCTTTCTGCTCAGTAAGTCTGCTGATGACCGCGAACAGCGGCTTGTCGCAGTTGGTGTTAAGTCCCAGTTCTTTCTGCAGGGCCTTCTTGCAGCGGGCCTTTCCGGCGGTCTTTTCCGCCGAGAAGTGATAGGGCAGGTACTTGTCGTTTTCGGGATCGAACACGTCCACGGCTATGCCGTTGAGTATTCCCGTAAGTCTGCTGCGTCTGTCGGAGAACAGCCAGTCCAGACCCTCGCCGAAGTACGGCGTGCAGATCTCCTCCGCATAGGTGGGGGAAACGGTGCTTATGCGGTCCGCGTAGCGCAGTCCGCCCAGCATGTAGTTGGCGCTGCCGTAGCCGGAGCGCATCTGTCTGTCGGCGTCCGTTCCGGTAAGTCCGCAGATGTCGCCTATTACGAAATCCGAGAACTGTCCCTGGAACTTAAGGTTGTGGACGGTAAGCACGGTCTTGATGTTGTCGAATCCCCAGAGTGCCTTGTACTGCTCGTTGAGGAATACCGGTATGAGCGCGGTGTGCCAGTCGTTGCAGTGTATCACGTCCGGCATGAAGTCCGATATGTGCAGCAGCGTTTCCAGCACAGCCTTGGAGAAGAACGCTACGCGCTCTCCGTCGTCGAACTCGCCGTATACTCCGTCCCTGCGGAAGTAGTACTCGTTGTCCAGGAAGTAGATGGTCACTCCGTTGTACTTCATCTCGAACAGACCGCAGTAGCTTTCTCTCCAGCCCAGAGGCACGGTGTAGTTCTCCACGTATTCCATGCGGTCCACGAAACGCTGGGGAATGCACGACAGCTTGGGCAGGATCAGACGCACGTCGCAGTCTTTGTCGTTAAGGTATTTGGGCAGGCTTCCCGCAACGTCTCCGAGACCTCCGGTCTTAACGAACGGAGCTGCCTCGAAGCTTGCGAAAAGCACTTTAAGTTTTTCTTTTTCCATGATAATTGTTTTCTTTCTGTGTTAGATTTGCCGCATGCGCTGCGGCAGGGCGGGCCTACAGGGTGAGGTTCTTGCCTATTATGAGCGGTCTTTCCGTTCCGCCGCAGAGCCTTACGCTGCTGCTAATGGTAACGTACTTGTCCAGTATGGCGTTCTCTATCACCGTTCCGCTCTTAACTATGCAGTGCTGGAACACGATGCAGTTCTTAAGGCTTGCGCCTTCTTCGATCTCTATGCTCCTGGCGAGTATGCAGTTCTCGACTTTGCCGCTGATCTTGCAGCCGGCCGGAACAAGTGAGTTCTTTACCTCGCAGCCGTCGTTGTAGATGGTTGGAGCCTCGTCCTGTATCTTGGTGAATACGGCGCGTTCGCCGCGGAACAGCAGCTTGTGGATCTGCGGATCCAGCAGCTCCATGTTGGCCTTTACGTAATCTTCTATGGTGTCGATGGGCCTTACGTAGGTGTCGAACACGTATTTGCCGGCGTCCTTATCGCCGTACGTTGTCTTGAGAAGCTCAACAAGGTCCAGGTGCGAGGACCTGGGGTAGCTCTTGATAAGACCCATAAGGATGTCGCGGCTTACGATGAAGCAGTCCAGAGACTTCTCCGCGCCGTCTTCGTCCTTAAAGTACGCGAAGGTGACGCTCTTTCCGCTTTCGATGTGCTGATCTATCATGTCCGAGTAATCGATGTTGCAGACCTCGTTAGCGGAGCTGATCAGCGCGTAGGTGCCTTCCGGACGCCTTTCGATGTATCTGTGGTTCACCAGAAGGTCGGAGAGCATGAACTTCTGGGTGTTGCTGCTGCCGCTGAACACGGTGCCGGGCAGTATGAACATTCCGCCTATCTTCTTGCTAAGGTTCCATTCCTTGCCGCTTCCGATGTGGTCGATAAGGGACCTGTAGGCCGCTGGCATTATTACGCCCACGGTGCCTATGCCGGAGTTGACCATGTTGGACATGGGGAAGTCTATCAGCCTGTATCTTCCCGCGAAGGGCAGGGAGGCTATGGTCCTTCTGTGCAGCAGTTCGCCGAATCCTTCGGCGTTGTAGTTTGCGAATATTATTCCGAATACGTTTTTCATCGTTGCACC
>JAFWVZ010000226.1 GCA_017523605.1 Bacillota bacterium
AGGAAATGCAGGCCAATTCCGTTACCCAGATCATCTCCGACCGCGTAAGCGCGATGGATGATACCGAACTGGCAAAGTATTTCGGCGTCAACAAGGACCTGGACGGCGAGGGCGGATACGACAGGATAAGGGAGTTCTTCAAGAAGGGACCCTTTACCCTTAAGAAAGTGCCGAATACCGACACTTACAACATCTACAGCAACGATCAGCAGATCCTGAGTGCTGACATCAAGAAGGTGAGAGCCGTTAACAAGCTTGGCATCTTCAACTACGGCATAATGGAATTCCAGGGGTTTACCGCGACGGAAGAAAAGTCCTTCCTGGACATGGAGATAAACGTGCCCAACGACTATTCCGTGCACGTGGGCGGCAAACAGATCCAGCCGACGAAGATCTCCTACGCGGAGGGCTTTAAGGACGCCGGTAACTACGTGGAACTGCCGGGCGAGAGCGTATACGTCCTGGACCACCTTACGCAGTGGCCGGACCTCCGCATAACGGACGGCGGCAAGGACGTTCAGTTCGATATGGCGCGCAGGATATCGCTGGGCCTGGATTACGACAAGGCGGATTCTCTCGCAGCGGCAGGATGCGACTTCGACGCTGTGGATTTCATGCAGAAGTGGATGAGGTTCATGCAGAACGACCTGGCCGGCGGCAGAAGAGGCTTCAACACGCTGGAGCCGAACTTCATCAAGGATTCGGAACAGTATAACTTCGCTTATGCCTGGGCCACGAACGTGGACATCACCTTCGTATCCGACCATGTGATAATGAATCCTGCATTTTCGGACGAGTCCGTTAAGAACGTCGTTAAGTACAGCGACGATGCCATCAGCTTCGACGGACACATAAAGTATCACATTAAGGTAAAGGGCAAGGAGAAGCCCCAGACCTTCAACAGCACCATATACCTTGTAAAGTACGAAGACGCATGGAGAGTAGTCAACATACGCAGTATAAGCAAGTAGCTTGTGTGAATTTTTCGACACAGAAGCAGCTGACCCCGAAAAGCATTGAAAACCCGGCATTGCCGGGTTTTTCGCGTATATCGTAATAAATTGCTTTTCTATCATATATATGCTAAAATATGTTGTTATGTTATACGCTGAAGCAGAAAAAGCAATAGGCTACGAATTTAAGGATAAAACGCTGCTGGAAAGCGCTCTTACCCACAGCTCGTACGCCAACGATTACCTGGGAGACAGCCGCAAGGGAAACGAGCGCCTGGAGTTCCTGGGCGACGCCATTCTGGACGCTGTAATGGCTCTGGAACTGTACAGGCGATACCCGGACAAGGACGAAGGATTCCTTACAAAGCTCCGCGCGGAGATAGTCTGCGAGGGAGCGCTCGCAAAGGCCGCAATGGACATAGGGCTCAACGAGTTCCTGCAGATGGGACGCGGCGAAGAGCACAAGGGCGGAAAAGCCAGGATCTCCATGGTCGCGGACGCCGCGGAGGCGGTGATCGCGGCAGTTTTCCTGGACGGGGGGCCGCAGGCGGCTTCTGATCTGGTTATGAGGCTTTTGGAGAGCACCATAAAGGATGCCGCGGAAGGCAATCTTCCGGCGGACTACAAGACGGATCTTCAGATCTTCTGCCAGAAGCACGGACATCAGAACATAGTCTACAAGATAACCGGGGAGAGCGGTCCGGATCACGATAAGTCGTTCACCGCAGCGGTGCTCATAGACGTACGCATCCTGGGGCAGGGAGAAGGCCGTACAAAGAAACAGGCCCAGACGCAGGCTGCAAAGGCGGCGCTGGAGCATTTGGAGGCAGACAGTGCAGTTTAAGAGGATAGAGCTAAACGGATTCAAATCCTTCGCGGATCCTGTAACAATAGAATTCACGGACGGAATCACGTGCATCGTGGGTCCCAACGGAAGCGGAAAGAGCAACATCTCGGACGCCATCCTCTGGGTGCTCGGCGAGCAGAGTCCCAAGAGTCTCAGAAGCGATAAGCTGGAAGAGGTAATTTTTTCCGGTACGCAGAGCCGCAAGGCCAAGGGCATGGCGGAGGTAACGCTGGTAATAGACAACACGGACCACAGCCTTCCCATAGACTTTACCGAAGTCGGCATCACCAGAAGGGCTTACCGCTCCGGCGAGAACGAATACATGATCAACCGCCGTCCCTGCAGGCTCAAGGACATACGCGAGCTTATAATGGACACCGGAATAGGCGTAGAAGGCTATTCCATGGTAGGCCAGGGCAAGATAGCGGACATCGTAAGCAACAAGATGGAGCGCCGCCGCGAGATCTTCGAGGAGGCAGCGGGAATAGTAAAGTACCGCACCAAGAAGGAAAAGACGGAAAAGAGCCTGGAGCAGGCTGTCATCAATCTGTCACGTGTTACGGATATAATAAACGAGATAGAAAGCCGCATAGGAGGTCTGGAAGAGGACTCCCGCAAAGCGACTGAGTATCTGGAAATAAAAGACAAATATAAGGATATCGAGATCAACATCATCCTTAAGAACATAGAAGCTGCGGACGCTAAGACCTTCGCGGTGGAAGAGGAGCTTGCGGAGCTGGCCGCGCAGGCGGAGCAGCTGGAGTCCGGAAGGGCTCAGACAGAGTCCGCTCTTAAGGAGCAGAGGGAAAAGGCCGCAGCTCTGGACGAAAGACTTGGCGCCCTTCGCGACGGGCTTTTGGCAGCTACGGAGCGCATCCACGACATCTCCGGAAGAGAAGAGATAAACAAGGAAAGGCTTGCATCCCTGGGCAGGGACGAGGAAAGACTATCTGCGGAGATAGCCGCTCTTAACGATAAAGCAGAGAAAGAAAAGGCTTCGTCCGCGCAGACCGAGCAGCAGCTTGCGGAAGCGGAAAAAGAGGCAAAGGATCTGGCCGCGCAGCTGGAGGAGAAGCGCCGCGCAAGCGCGGAGGCCCAGAAGCAGCTGGAGGAAAAGGAATCGGAGCTGGCTTCCGGAAAGAACGATCTGTTCGACATTTCCGGCCGCATCCAGAGCGCCCGCACTTCCGCGGAGAACATGTCCTCCCTTAAGGAAACTCTGGAAAAGAGAGCCTCCAGGCTGGAGGAAGAGTCCGGACTTAAGGACAAGAACGACAAGGAACTGGCGGAAAGGACCGCCGCCGCGGAAAAGGAACTGGCGGAGATAAAGACTGCCGGCGAAAAGAACGATAAGAGGCTTAAGGATGCGCTGCTTTCGCAGAACAAAGCGGAAGAGCGCAGAGACCGCGCCGCGGAAGATGCACAGAGCATAAGGGTCGCCATGGGAAAGGCAGCCGCAAGGCTAAACCTCCTGGACGAGCTGGAGAAAGCTTACGAGGGCTACGGCGGAGCCGTAAAGTTCCTCATGGCCCAAAGACCTGCCGGAATAATAGGAACTCTCGGAGAACTGCTCCGCGTGCCTAAGGGATACGAGACCGCAATAGAAACGGTGCTCGGCGCCAAGCTTCAGAACATAGTCTGCAAGGACGACGCTTCCGCAAAGAGCAGCGTGGAACTTCTTAAGAAGAACAAGGCCGGAAGGCTTACTTTCCTGCCTCTTGCGGATCTTAAGGTGCAGCCGCCCCTGTCCGTAAAGGATCTGGAAGGCCGCAAAGGATTCCTGGGCCTTGCATCGGACATAGTATCCATTAAGGAAGGCTGCGAGTGCATAGTGGACTACGTTCTGGGCAACGTAGCCGTGGTGGACGATCTGGACGACGCTCTTAAGATCTCCGCCGCAAACAAGGGGCCTCACAAGTTCGTAACTCTGGAAGGCGAAGTAATAAACGCCGCCGGAGCCATAACAGGCGGAAGCTTTAAGAACAACACCGCCGACATACTGTCCAGAAGGGCCGAAACAGACGCTCTGAGAGCCGAAACGGCGGAGCTCGGGAAAAAGCTCGACCGCACGGAAACGGAGCTTAAAAAGGCCGAAAAAGACATTCAGGACGCTGCGGACGAAAAGCATAGGGCGGAGGACGTCATACGCGGGGCCGACCTGCGGGCAGCCATTCTGGAAAGAGATATCCAGCTCCTTAAGCAGGCCGCGACGGACGCCGCCGGAGCGGAAGACCGCAGGCTGGCGGAGCTTGCCGAGCTCAGGCAGGAGATAGCCGCTTCCGAAAAACAGACCGCAGACTGGCTGGCCAAGGCCGACGCTTTGGAAGAGCAGAAGACTCAGCTGGAGGCTTCTGCAGCCGCAGCATCCGAGGCAGCGGAAGAAGCCAAGAGCCGTCTGGCTTACGCGTCCGCGCAGGAGACTTCCGTAAGGCTTCAGGAGAACTCCGCAAGGATAAAGGCGGAGAACGCAGCGGAGCTTGTAAAGCTTTCAAAGCAGACTCTGGAAGACATTGCTTCCCAGAAGTCGGAAAAGGAAAGAGCGCTTGAAAGCGTAAGGATACAGACTAAGCAGATCGCGGACTACGCGGAAGGCGCCGGAGACGTTCTGGCAAATGCCGAGGAGGAAAGGTCCCGCCTGGAGAAGGAGATAGAAGCCGCGTCCGCGGAAAAGCGTGCCGCTTCGGACCTTGCGTCTTCCCTGGAAGAAGAAAAGAATACGCTGGACAAGCAGATCTACGACGTCCAGATAAAGAAGCACGACGCGGACATAAGAGCCGCAAGGGCGGATTCCCAGACCGAGAGCTTAAAGGAAAGGCTCTGGCAGGAATACGAGATGTCCTACGCGGAAGCCGCTGCCCACGAGGACCCGGAATTCGTAATGTCCAGGGCCCTTAAGGAGAGCCGCGAGTACAAGGAGCGCCTGCGCGCCCTGGGCGACGTAAACGTTGGCGCCATAGAAGAATATAAGCAGGTAAAGGAACGCTACGATTTCCTGTCCGAACAGAAGGCGGACGCCCAGCGCGCCATGGACGAGCTGAGGGACGTCATAAACGAGATGGACACCATAATCCGCAAGCGTTTCAAGGAAAGCTTCGATTCCATAGTAGTAAACTTCGAGCAGGTGTTTACGGAGCTGTTCAAGGGCGGCCACGCCGCGCTTACCATGACGGATCCGGAGCATCCGCTGGAGAGCGCGATAGAGATAGAGGCCCAGCCGCCAGGAAAGAAACTGCAGAACATATCCCTGCTGTCCGGCGGCGAGCGCACGCTTACTGCGCTGGCTCTGATGTTCGCGGTCCTGCGTTCCAAGCCTACTCCGTTCTGCATACTGGACGAGGTAGAAGCAGCGCTTGACGAGGCGAACATAGACGCCTTCGCAAAATACGTTAAGAAGTTCGACAACACGCAGTTCGCGCTGGTAACGCACCAGAAGCTCACCATGGAGTACGCGGACGCGCTGTACGGCGTGACCATGCCGGAGCAGGGCATCTCAAAGATCCTGTCGCTTAGGCTGGGAGACGATTTCGAGGTCTGATAAATGGCATTAGGAGAAAAGAAGGGCTTCTTCGGAAGGCTTTCGCAGAAACTGAACGACGTCTTTGCCCTCCATCCCACTCCGGACGAGGACATGCTGGAGGAGCTGGAAGACGTACTTATAACATCGGATCTTGGCGTGGAGACCACGCTTAAGATAATAGAGCAGCTGAGGCACGACATACGCCGCAACTACATCTACGACGCGGACGGAGTAAGGGCGCAGATAAAGAGCATAGTAGCAGATCTCCTGGACAAAGGAGAAAGACTGGCTCTCTGCGAAGATACGCCGCTGGTCATAGTAATGATAGGAGTCAACGGCGTAGGCAAGACCACGACCATAGCCAAGCTGGCGCACATGCTTAAAGGACAGGGCAAGTCCGTGCTCCTGGTAGCCGCGGATACGTTCCGCGCCGCTGCCGCCGAGCAGCTCACCATCTGGGCCGATCGCGTGGAAGTGCCTATCGTAAAGCACGCCGAAGGCGCGGACCCGTCCGCCGTAATATTCGACGGACTGCAGGCCGCCAAGGCGCGCGGCACGGACGTAGTCATCTGCGACACAGCAGGCAGGCTGCACAATAAAAAGAACCTTATGAACGAGCTCGCCAAGATGAACAAGGTGATAGACCGCGAGTTCCCCGGAGCCGCCAGAGAAACGCTTCTGGTGCTGGACGCCACCACCGGGAAGAACGCGGTATCGCAGGCCAAGGAGTTTGCGGAAGTGGCAGGGCTCACCGGTATAGTGTTAACAAAACTTGACGGAACGGCAAAGGGTGGTATAGTAGTAACAATATCCGACGAGTTCGACCTTCCGGTCAAATTCGTGGGACTGGGGGAAGGATTGAACGATCTGAAAGTGTTCAGCCCGCAGGACTTTGCGGACAGCATATTTGAGGGGGATCAAGCTTAATGGACAGAATAGACCCGGGCATAGCTCACGAGCAGGAAGCTATAGCCGAATTCGATAAGATCAAAGAAAGCTTCGTACAGAGCAGCCCTACGGAAGAGGCTGAGCTTTCGTCTGCCGCGCAGGATGCTCCTGCAGCGGGACGAGGGCTGGACGACGCTTATTCCGAGGAGACTCTTAACGCGGAAGCCGCCGCTGCCGCAGGCACCGCAGCAGCAGGTACAGCAGCAGCGGAGACCATCGCGGAAACGGCCGCGGAGGCTGCAGATGCGCCGGCGGAAGCAGCATACGAAACTCCGGCAGAAGCAGATGCCGCGCCGGAAGCCGATGCTCCGGCTGCGGAAGCAGAAGCTGAAACACCTGCCGCGGAAGAGGCTCCGGAAGCAGGAACAGAAACAGCCGCAGCAGCTGCTGCAGCAGGAGGAGCAGGTATGGCCGCAGGGACCGGCAGAGCCGCAAAGGCAAAGAAAGTAAAGACTCCGAAGGAGAAGAAAGAAAAAGCTCCCAAGGAAAAGAAGGAGAAAAAGAAGCTCACGTTCGGACGTGTGCTCCTGAGGATATTCCTTGTCCTTCTGGTCCTTATACTCATAGGATGCGGAGTTGCAGGATATAAGATATATCAGGTCATCCAGGAAGCTCCGGAGATCAACCCGAGCAACATCTACGACATGCTGTCCGAGCATTCCGTAATTTACGATGCCGACGGCAACGTCCTTACGAACCTCTTCGAGGGCGACGGTCTGCGCCAGAACATAGATTACGACAAGATGCCGGACCAGCTTAAGAACGCGTTCCTTGCGGTAGAGGACAAGACCTTCTGGGATCACAACGGATTCAACCTCATCCGTATCTTCGGCGCGCTCTGGGATACCATACGTTCCGGCGGCGACACAAGGATAAGGGGAACCAGTACCTTGTCGCAGCAGCTGGCCCGAAACATCTTCATGGACAGGGCGGAAAGAGAATCCAGAAAACTGTCCCGAAAGATAAAAGAAGCATATTATACCGTAATAATAGAGCGCGCGCTTTCCAAGGAGCAGATCCTGGAGGCATACCTTAATACGGTCTATCTGGGATATAACTCCTACGGCGTAGGAGCGGCCGCAAGGTCCTACTTCGACAAGGACGTAAGCGAGCTCAACCTGATAGAGTGCGCCACCTTGGCGTCCTTGCCCCAGAACCCGGCGAAATACGCGCCGCTCAAGAGGATAGCTACTACAGACGTAAAGCCTACGGACAACTACGACGTAGTAAGCACCAACAACATGTGGACGGTCTACTACAACAACGGCGCCGAGGAGAGGACCCAGCTGGTGCTCAGCCTCATGCACGACCAGGGCAAGATAGACGACGCCACCTTCGAGACCGCCAAGACCCAGACAGTAAGGCCTTACATAAAACCGGGCCTTAACGTGGAAGTCACCATGGAGACCACATATATGTCCGACTACGTGGTTTCGCAGGTACTGGCGGCGCTGCAGTCCGACCTTGAGCTTTCCTATGCAGACGCTCACAACATGCTCTACAACGGCGGACTTGAGATCCATACGACCATCGATCCCGCTATCCAGGCCATACTGGACGAGGAATACACCAAGAGGGAGAACTTCCCCAAGGTAAGGCTCTCGCGCTTCAGAACGGATAAGAACGACAACATCCAGGCCGACGACAGATCCAGGATACTTCTGTACAACCAGAAGTACATCTTCGACGCGGACGGCGGATTCATAATCCCCGCCGAGGATTTCGAAAGACAGGCCAACGGAGACATAAAGTTCCTTAAGAACAAGAGGCTCAACATATACAGGACCACCTCCGCAGAGGGCGAGGACGTATCGGTATTCGTCAAGGATTACTACTACTTCGATGAGGACGGCTACATGTTCTCCGTCAACGGAACTTACTGGCAGATCCCCAGCAAGTACAAGCAGCGCGACAACGACGGCAACCTCATAGTCCTGGCAAGCTACTTCAGCGATTTCCCGAACGCCTTCAAGCGCAACGACGACGGATCGCTCACGCTTATCAGTTCCATAATCGGGATCGGATCCCCCGTCATCCAGCCGCAGTCCGCTATGACAGTAATAGAGAACTCTACCGGTTACGTGCGCGGTATGATAGGCGGCCGCGAGATAAAGGGCTCGCTGCTGTTCAACAGAGCTACCGCTCCGCGTCAGACCGGATCGTCCATAAAGCCGATAGCGGTCTACGGGCCCGCTATCCAGAAGGGCTACGAGAATTCCATAACCGGAGAAGGCACGATATTTACCGCAGCCTACGCCATAGATGACGCTCCTACCGTAAGGCGCGGATGGTTCTGGCCGGTCAACTACAGCGGCCAGTATACAGGCATCATAACCCTCAGGGACGCTGTTGAAGGTTCCGTAAACACCTGCGCCGTAAACCTGTTCAACCAGCTTGATCCTCTCTACTGCATAGAGATGCTGGAGAAGGAAGGCGTAACGTCGCTGGTCAAGAGCGGAAACGAGAACGACATCAACCCCGGTGCTCTGGCTCTGGGCGGACAGACCAACGGTATCTCGCCGCTGGATATGACATCCGCGTTCTCCACTTTCGCCAACTACGGCGAGCACATAGAGGCTACCTGCTTTACCAAGATCACTAACAGAAGGGGCGACGTGATTATCGACAATACTCCGGAAGTTACCAGAGTATACGATGAGAGCGTTGCTTCGCTGATGATCAACATACTCCGCGGCGTAGTTACCAGCGGAACAGGTTACAAAGCAAGGCTCAATTCCCAGCCGACCGCCGGCAAGACCGGAACTACCACGGACGACTACGACGCCTGGTTCTGCGGATTTACGCCTAAGTATTCCGCGGCACTGTGGATAGGATGCGATGTAAACCTTAACCTTGCTACCACAGGCGGAAGCGCAGCGGCCGGAGCCTGGGGCAACATCATGGAACGCATAGGCGCACTGGACGAGAGAGGAAGCTTCGAGCTGAGGGGTAACTTCGTTACCGTTGCCATCGATACTAAGACCGGAAGAAGACCCACCGAGCTTACTCCGGAAGAAGAGATCCGTTCCGAGATCTTCATCAACGGAACGCAGCCCAAGGACGGCGGAGTAAGAGAAAGGATCCTTGTTTGCGCGGAGAGCGGATACAGGGCTACTCCGGAATGCCTTGCAAAGGGCTGGAGAAACGCCGTACAGCGTCCGAGCGGAATGTCCTGGGAGGCCATGATGATCAGCTACGGCGGATTTACCGGCCGCGGCGATGAGAACAGCGAAAAGTTCCGTAATCTGGTACTGGACCACAACTCCGACATTACCGAGTTCTACTGCCCGCTGCACAATCCGGACAGAAGCGTCTACCCGGTATCCCCGTTTGCTACTTCGATCGCCCAGTACGATACGGAGGGCATAGAGGTGATAACCTACTCCGGACCTGAATGGGTATGGGACGGAACCACCGCAGCCAAGGCAGTATTTACCGAGGATCAGTCGGGTGAGAAGGTCGAAGTCGTCGCAACGATAACCAGCCAGACCACAGAACCTACCTACGAGGCAGACGGCAAGACTGTTTATACTGCGTCCATATCCTTCCTCGGCAAGGATTACACCGATACCAAGACCATCATCATTCCCAAGAAGGTGGACCCGAACGCCGGAAATACGACGCCGGATCCGAACACCGGAAACGATACTCCGGAACCCGGTCCCGGCGGGAACGGTGACGGCAATTAGGCCATATACCAAATGTCAGAACAAAAGACCCCGCATGAAAAGCGGGGTCTTTTAGTGACCGTTATATGCGCTCAGATGACCGGCTCCGGTCCTCCGAGCCTTTCAGCGCTTATCTTTACGGCAAGTTCCGAGCTGTCGCAGAGCAGGTAATGTCTGCCCAGTTTTTTAGCCGCAGCCCCGAACGACCCGCTTCCGCAGTAGAAGTCCGCGCAGAGTCCGCCCTCCGGGCAGCAGGAATTGATCAGGATCTCCATAAGTTTTTCGGGCTTCTGAGTTGCGTAGCCGGTGCGCTCCGAGGATGTCCGGCCCACCATGTCCACATTGAACACGTCCTTGCGGTTGACCATGGTATACCAGCGGCCGTCCTCGTCCTGAAATTCTTCCACGCCTTTGAACCTGTACGGCTTTCCGCCGCGGTTGTAGGAGCGTTCCTTTTGAGGCTGGAAATAGTATTTGGCGGTCCCGGAGTACAGAAGGATGGTGTCGTGCTTCTTGGAGAAGCACTTGGTGCTTGCACCTCCGGACTTGTAGCTCCAGATTATCTCGTTTACCAGTCTGTCCGGCCCGAAGATCTCGTCCATCAGGATCTTTACGTAATGCGCGGCGCGCGTGTCCAGATGCACCGCAAGCGTTCCGGACGGAGACAGGATCTCCCGCATCAGCATTATCCTTACCGCAAGCGCTTCCAGAAAGACCGCAAAGCTGTCCCACTTGTCGCTGTATGCTTCCGGAGTCTTTACTTCTCCGTCTTCCACTATGCGTGCCTTGTAATTTGCACCTGAAAAGAAGGGCGGGTCTATGTAGATGAAGTCCGCCTTTACGCTGCTGCCCGCATGGAGCGCCAGAAAGTCCAGATTGTCGCACTTTACGACGCAGTCTTTAGGGAGGTCTTTGTCTCCTCTGGCAAGCGCCTGTGCCGCGGTTTTTGCTCTGTCCGCGATCCCGCTAAGTTCGTATAATATGCTCATACATAGATTTTAACACACATTACACATTTGTGTTATAATAAACTGTAATCGGGGGGAGGGTAACGTATGTCTACCGGAATGATAATTGATATAGTCCTTGCAGTGATACTGATCGGATGCGTTATCGTAGGAGCGATACGCGGTTTCCTTAAGACGGTCATCGCAATAATCGTTACGGTCGTCGCCATCGTGGGCTCAGTGGTGTTGTCCGGAGTTCTTACGCCAAAGGTAACGGATATCGTATATCCGCGCGTGGAAGACAAGCTCATGAAGCTTGTGGACGAGCCGTCGCTGCACATAAACATTGGAGCCATCCTTTCCAATGCAACGGATCAGAAGATACAGGAGTTCCTGGAACTGGAGGTTCCGGACGACTTCTTCGCTTCCGGAGTTCCGGAAGACATCCTTAAGATAGCAAAGCAGTTCGGCTTTACCGAGGAAGACCTGAAAAAGCCTGTTAAGTCCGCGCTCAAGAGCGCGCAGGACATAATGAGGAATTATCTGGAGAAGCAGAAGGCATCCGGAGGAAGCGTGGATCCGGAGTCTGCAGGAATGGCGGTGGAGGAGGCCAACAAGGCGGCTGCAAAAGCATTCCTGCGGCCTATAGTGCGGGCCGTGCTGATAATTGTACTGTTCATACTGCTGTCGATAATCCTTAAGATAATAGCGGCCGCGATCAACCGGGCGGCCAAGGATACCCCGGGAGTAAAGCAGGTGAACGCTCTGGGCGGCGCGGTGCTTAGCCTCGTGGAGTGCGTGGTGGTGTTCTATCTGCTGCTCTACCTGTGCAACAGGTTCGGCATGGCCACAGCGCTGCAGGATACGTTCGCGCAGAGCCGCATAATAACCTTCCTCATGAAGTTCATCCCTGCCTGATCCGGCAGCAAGCTGAATTATAGCCCCGCTTTTCCGGCGGGGCTTTTTTTACAAAACAAGGCCCCGCATTTCGGAAACACGGGGTCTTTTCTGTTAATTACGATCTTTACGGATCCTTGCGGATAACCGGTCCTTTTGGTGCGGGGCCGGCTTAGTTAAGCACTTCGTACTTGTCTACGCAGGGGCCGATCTCGTCCCTGTTGGCGGAGAGGCTGACCACAAAATCTATGTTGTAGGTCTTGGATATAAGGTCCACTCTGGCCAGGAAATCTTCGATGTCCGCGAAGTTTATGTCCACGTGCTTTAAGATGCTGTCTATGAAGATCAGCTCTATGTCGTGGTCCTGGCTGAGGATCCCGTATATGAAGCCGATGTACTCATCCACGTTCTTTATCTGCTCGAAATCCTCCATGCAGACTACGCGGATCTTGTATTTAAGATCGTACATCAGTCTTGAGTTCTTGTTGATGAATACTATGCTGCCTTTAACGGTGTCCAGGCCGGAATTGGCCATGTCTATCATTTTCTTTGTTTTGCCGCTTCCTTTGTGACCGATCAAAAGCTTGACCATAGGCTTTGTCCTCCTTTATTGTATTGACTTCCGTCAACTATATTATAGATGTTTGGCGGGTTTTTAACAAGCAAATGTTGCCCGGGATGCGTCAGGAATTATTCTTTCTCAGCTGTCCGCATGCGGCGTCTATGTCCGCGCCAAGCTGGCGCCTTACAGTACACTGTATCCCAAGAGCCAGAAGCTTCTTCTGGAAGACCAGGGCTCTTTCCCGTCCGCTGCTCTTAAGGCCGCTCTCCGTTACGGTATTGAGCGGGATAAGGTTTACGTGGCAGTTTAAGCCGCGCAGCATTGCCGCCAGTTTTTTTGCGTCTGTGTCGCTGTCGTTCTTGTCCGCGATCAGCGCGTACTCGAAGGACACCCTGCGCCCGGTTTCCTCCGCGTGCTTTCCGCAGACCGGGATAAGTTCGTCCAGCTTGTACGTGCGCGCCACAGGCATCAGCTTTTCTCTGGTCTTCTGGTCCGAAGCGTGGAGGGATATCGCAAGGTTCACCTGCGGGAAATCCATGCCGAACTGCTCTATCTTGGGTATAAGTCCGCAGCTGGAAACGGTAATGTTTCTGTAACTAAGGCCAATGCCCGCGGGGTCGTGTATCTGCTGCAGGAATTCCGACACCTGCGCGTAGTTGTCGAAGGGCTCGCCCATGCCCATAAGAACTATGTGGTTTATCGGCTGCCCGGTGTGCTCTGTGCAGAGCAGGTACTGTTCCAGTATTTCCCAGGCTTTAAGATCCCGCACTTTGCCGCCTATTCCGGAGGCGCAGAATGCGCAGCCCATGTTGCAGCCCACCTGCGTTGATACGCACAGCGAATTGCCGTATTCATAGCTCATGAATACGGTCTCGGCCTTTTCGCCGTCCGGGAAGGATATGAGGAATTTGGACGTTCCGTCCGCAGACGTCTGGCGCAGTTCTACCTTGCCGCGGCCGAAAGAATAACGCTCCGTGAGTTTTTCGCGCAGCGCCGCCGGAAGGTCCGTCATCTCCGCAAAGCTTCCGGCGCCGGCGCAGATCCATTTGAAGATCTGCTTTTCCCTGAAGGGCTTTTCGCCGAGGGCGGCCAGGGCTTCGGAACGTTCTTTTCTTGTAAGGTCCTTGAATTCCATTATCTGTTTCGGGCCGTGGCCCGCGTCGTTTTACTTAAACTGCGCAGCTGCGCCGTTACAGCTTCGCTATGAACAGCTCCATGGCCGTGCGCGGAGTCATGAGGCCGCTCTTAATGTCTTTTTCCATCTGATAGGCTCCGTCCAGGCAGGCTGCAAGCTGCTTTACGCTGCGGCTTCTGCCGGAGGCCATGGCCTTGCGAAGCCTGTATTCGTTGGTGCCCATGTCGCCGGCGATGGTGTAGAAGTCCTGTCCTTCGGCTTCTCTTTCCCTGGCTTCCAGCATTATTTCCAGCTGGGAGCATAAAAGCCCCAGGAAGCTCATTACCGCGCCTACTTCCTTGGAAGGCTGCTGGGTATCTATTACGGTCCCCAGTATCGCAAGCGCCGCGGACTTGTTTCCGGAAAACGCGCTGTCCAGCAGCTTGAATGCGTTCTGCTCCGCCTGTGGCGCGGCGTATTCCATCATTTCGTCAAGAGTTATTACGTCCTTGTCCGACGCTGCCAGCACCTTTTTAAGGTCGTTCTCCAGGTTGTGGAGTGTGTAGTTCCTGTCCGGGTCCCCGTAGCCGCACATCCTGGCCATGGCTATGAGGTCCTTGGGGGATGCGCTCTTTCCGGCTGCGCGGAAACGCTTGGCCATCCATCCGGACAGCGTCGCGTCGTCCAGAGGACCGAAGTCGTAGACTATGCCGCAGGATGCTATGGCCTTGTACAGCGGTCTGGTCTTGTTGGGCCTTGAGCATATGAACAGAAGGATGGTGCTTTCCGGAAGCTTGGGAATGTAGTCCGCCAGGGACTTGTAGCTTTCCGGGTCCAGCCCCTTGGGATTCTGGGCTCCGAAAAGGTCCGGCCAGTCCACGATCACCATCTTTCTTGCGGAGAAGATGGGCATGGTCTCGCAGGCGGCGATCACCTCGTATAGGTCCGTTCCGTCCCCGGTAAAGCTTACGCAGTCCAGAGCCTCCGTTGCGGGAGAAACTATCTTTCCTTTAAGGAATCCTTTGCTCCAGTCTACCAGCAGGTCCTCTTTGCCGCAAAGCAAGACAGCCCTCGGCCAGATCCCTGTCTGTTCCGCGGACGCCGCCATCTTGACTATTGTTTTTGAGGGGTGTTCGGTGTTTGTCGTGTTTCTGGTATAAGCCATCGGGTGCTCTTGGACGCGTTCTCGAATACGAGCAGGCCGCCTTCCGCTTTTTTAAGATATACGGCGCCGCTCTCGTCTGTCCTTGCATATATTATACCTGATTCCGCCAGAAGTTCAACGACCCTGTCCGCCGGATGACCGTAGATGTTGTTCTTTCCGCAGGAGATCACGGCAAATGACGGAGAGGCGTACCGCAGGAGCTGCTCTCCGGTGGAGTAGGGGCTTCCGTGGTGACCCACCTTAAGAACGTCGCAGCGCAGCGCTTCGCCGTACTCCGCGCACAGTTCTTCCTCCCTTGCAATGTCCGCGTCCGACATCAGCAGCAGCCGCAGGCTTCCTGTATCTATCAGGAGGACTCCGCAGTCTTCGTTGCTGTTTCCAAGGACCGCGGTCTGCCGGACGTCGAAGATCTCCTGCAGCTGGCGTATCCCAAGGGCATGGTCCGTGTCTTCGTGGGTCATTACAGCCAGGTCCACGTGGTCTATCCCGTTCTTAAGAAGGTACGGCCGCAGAGTCCGTTCCGATATGTTGCTGTACAGGCTTCCGCCGCCGTCGATAAGGATGTTGTATCCGTCATTGCTTATGTGTATGCAGTCCCCCTGGCCGACGTCCAGAAACGTTACTTCGTGGACGTCGTAGCGCCATGGAAGCATGCTTTCCGAGGCCCCGAGAGCCCTCGGAAGGGCACATGCGGAACCCAACGCCAGAAGCCCTGCTGCCAGACAGGACGCGTACTTTTTGCGTCTGTTGAGCGTTACTCTTGTTTCCGAAAAGAACCAGAAGAACCCTGCGTAGTAAAGCGCCGTTGCTGCCAGCGGAAGGGCAGGGACGTAGGATCCGGGGAGCGCGTATTGTCCGGCTCCGGAAAGCAATATAAGCAGTTTAGCAAGTATCCCTGCAG
>JAFWVZ010000227.1 GCA_017523605.1 Bacillota bacterium
CACCAAGATCGGCCGCGCCATCCGCCTGGAGGACGCGCGGGGCCGCTACATCGTCTACCTGAAGGCCACGTTCCCCCGCGAGCTGACGCTGGAGGGGATGACCATCGTGGTGGATTGCGAAAGCCCAAGAGGATAGGCGGCGGCACGTATTCCAGAGAACTTCCCAACGCTGTAAGTTTCGGCCCGGAAGGTTACATGTGCGAGGCATCCTGCCACGTTGCGGACGAATTCATGTCCATAGACCAGCTTATAATGAACGCGAAGATGATAGCCGACGCCATTACGGCTCTTGCCTGCGAATAGATGAGACAGCATCACATCAGGAACAGACAGCAGCTGATAGATGATTTCGGCAGTTACATAGTGGATGATCCCCGTGCCGCTAAAGGACGCTGGGCAGAGCTTTTCGGCAATGACCGTCCGGTAAAACTTGAGATAGGAAGCGGCAAGGGCGCTTTCATTACCGGAATATGCTTTAGGGATAAGGACGTTAATTTCATAGCCTGCGAGGGCGCTTACAACGTATACCCCAGGATACCTCAGAAGGCAGCTGCTTTTAACGTGCGGAATCTGCTCGTACTTCCGAATTACATTACCGACCCTCGGGAGTTTTTCGAGGATGACGAGATCTCCGGTATATATCTAAATTTCAGCGATCCCTGGGGAAAAAAGAGATACAATAACCGCAGGCTCACTTACAGGGATAAGATAGAAGGGTACAGGCACATCTGCAGATCCGGTTCGGCCCTTGAGTTCAAGACGGACAACGATGAGCTTTTCCAGTTTACACTGGATGAACTGGCCTATCTTGGCATGGTACCTGAGGTGGTGGAATACGATCTTCACAACAGTCCGTATAACGCTTCCAACATCCTTACGGAATATGAAGAAAAGTTCACAGAACAGGGCATAGCCATCAAATATTTGAGGCTTTTATTCACATAAATTATACATACCCCTTTAAAAGTATGCTATTATAATCACGAAAGGCGGAGGGGAAGCCCCCCGCGTGAAAGGAGAAAGATATGGGCAGAGGCGGCGGCGGAGGCGGCGGCTTCAGCGGCGGAGGCGGAGGAAGCTTCGGCGGCGGAGGCGGTCACATCGGCGGAGGTAGTTTCGGCGGAGGCCATGTAGGCGGCAGCAGTCACAGCGGCGGCAGCAGCTGGGGCGGAAGCAGCCACAGCAGCGGAGGAAGCAGCTGGGGCGGCAGCAGTCACAGTTACAGCGGCGGCCACAGCTACGGCGGTGGATACCGCAGCTACGGATATCGTTCCGGCGGCAACGGCTTGTTCCCACCTCTCTGGTGGTGGATCTGGGGAAACAACTCCGGAAGAAATAACAATAACAACAATAACAATAATAACGGCAACAAGGGACCGGAGAAGAACCCGCAGCCCAAGAAACCGGAAAAGAAGACAACGGCTGTAGGATGCCTGTCCGTAATACTCATAATCGTCGCGATAATCCTTGCGGTGATCATGATCAACGGCATCAATGCTTCTAAGGATGCTAAGAACCGCACCAAGCTGGATGTAAAGCCTACTGTAAACATAGGCTACATAGACGACCAGCTCGGCTGGCTGGATAAGAAGTCCACAGTAGAATCCGCCATGAAGGTGTTCTACGATAAGACCGGCGTAATGCCTTACCTTATCATAACCAGCAACATCGGCGGAGCCACCAACGAGACACAGGCGCAGGCCTGGGGATGGGCCAAGTACGAAGAGCTGTTCAAGAATGACGGAACGCATCTGCTTGTAGTCTGGTATCAGGTTGCCGGAACTCAGGACGACTATGCTTGGATGTTTGCCGGAACTCCTGCAAACGGAGTAATAGACGAGGATGCAATAGACGACATCTACTCGTACTTCAACAGGTATTACACATCGGACTACGACGACAACCAGTACTTCGCCAAGGTATTCGAGGAATCCGCGGAGAAGATAATGAAACAGTCCGATACCGGATGGAAGTCCTCGCTGTTCTGGCTGATCGCTGTAATAGCTGTACTGATCATCATGAACGTCATCGACTACAAGAACGTAATGAAGATCAAGAAACAGGAGGCTGCTGCAGAGCTCCTTAACGCCAACATCGAAGACCCGGGCTGGAAGGACGAAGCGGAGAACCTCTCCGAAAAGTACGAAGACGAAGCAAGCGAGCTTGCGTCTAAATATGATAACAAATAATATATAGTTAATGTATTAGGAGGAAAACAATGGGAATTTTATCAAGATTCACAGACATCATCAGCGCTAACATCAATTCTCTGCTGGACAAGGCCGAGGATCCTGTAAAGATGATCAACAAGTATCTTCTCGACGCAAGAGAGGACCTTGCTGAGGTCAAGAAGGAGACCACCGAGGTCATGGCAGAAGAGACCAGAGCACTGCGCAAGGTAAACCAGAATGCGGCTGAGGTAGCAAGGTATTCCGAGCTCGCAAAGAAGGCTCTTACCCAGGGCAACGAGGGAGACGCAAAGGTCTTCATCGCTAAGAAGCAGGAGCTCGAGAACACCGGCGCTTCTCTCCAGACTGCATATGCTGCAGCTCACGAGAATGCCATCAAGATGCGTCAGCTCTATGATAAGCTTGCTTCCGACATCGCTCAGCTTGAGGCCCGCAAGGCAGGCATAGAGGCTAAGGTCTCCATCGCCAAGACCCAGCAGAAGGTCAACGCTTACTCCAACAAGGGCGAGAAGTTCGACGAAGTAATGGGCAAGATCGCAGACATGGAAGATAAGGCCAACAAGATGCTCGACGTAGCTAACGCTGCTGCAGAGCTCGAAGCCAGCGCTGTTGACGAGGCTATAGCTCTCGAAGACAAGTATAAGGCAGGCGTTACCGCTTCCGTAGACGAAGAGCTTGACAGACTTAAGAAGGAACTCGGAATGTAATTTCCGGTAACGGATCCTTACGGTCTAAAGAAAATAAAGCGGCATCCGAAAGGGTGCCGCTTTTACTATGCAATTTGCAGGTGAATGTCCGGTGCGCAGGTCAGATGTACATCTCGATCGCGGAATGAAGGTTTCTGATGTTTACACATTTTCCGCCTTCGGCTTTTTCTCCGTCCAGGGACCAGTCTATGTCTTCTTCGGTCTCGAAGGTTATGTCCTTTGCTTTAAAGAATTCGAACATGCTGCCGGTAAAATCGTTGGAGAGAACTCCTGTAACTATCCTGTTTGTCTCTGCAAGGTTATTGGGATATTTTACGAGTATTACTTCGAAAAGACCATCGTGCAGATCCACTATGTTCTCAGAAAGCTTTACAAGACCGGCTACGGAACGGGTGTTCGATACCGAGCAATAGATGTATTCGCCCTCCAGCTCGCGTCCGTCAGCCGTTATCTTAGCTTTATATCTCCGCATGTTGCCCAGTTCCTTTATGCCTTCCAGAAGATAGGCCATGTGTCCTATGGAATTCTTAAGTTCCTGGGGTGCGCTGTAAGAAGCGGCCGAGAAGGCCCCAAACGTTGCGATATAGCTGAAATTGCGGTCATCGCCGAACTTTCCTACGTCTATGCCCATTCGTACCGATTTGCAGATGTTTACGGCTGCTCCGGTGGGTGAGGAAGGTATTCCGAGAGTATCAGCGAAATCGTTGGTGGAACCTGCCGGTATGTATCCGAGAGGAACCTTTGCGCTCATCTCGGAGGTAAGGAGTCCGGATATCACTTCGTTGAGCGTACCGTCGCCTCCGCAGCATACAACTAGGTCGTAGCCGTTTCTGAATGCATTGGCGGCAAGCTCCTTGCCGTGTCCTCTGTACTGTGTTATTGCAGTCGTAACTATGCAATCGTTGTTGCAGAAGACTTCTATTACGTCGAACAGCTCACTGCGCATGCGCAGCTTTCCGGCTACAGGGTTTACTATAAGCAGAACACTCTTCATTTTATTCTCCGTTCTTGTTTCTTTTTATTTATATTAAACCATATCAATGATAAAATACAAATAGTAATTGGCCCGGAATGATACCGATAACTGTATGTATCATTCGCGGGCGTAAGGAGACTGACATGAAGTACATAGGAGTCGACATAGGCGGCACTAACATCAAGCTTGGCCTTGTAGATCTGGAAGGAGAAGATCCTGTCATCATGGCCAGGTCCGCGTTCCTGTTCGATCACAAGACGTGCTCCGAACTTTGCGGGGCAATTAAGTATCACACGGAAATAATGGCCGCAGACGCTGGAATAGGAACAGACGATATACTTGGCATAGGGCTCAGTGTTCCCGGAAGCATAGACCGGGAAGGTGAGATCATACTGCATTCTTACAATATGGGTTATCATAATGTTCCCATCAAGGCAGAGCTTCAGAAGCTATTCCCCGGAAAAAAGATATCCATGGCAAACGATGCCAACGCTGCAGCGTTTGCAGAACTGCACGCCGGTTCTCTGAAGGGCTGCCTCAACGCGCTTCTTCTTACTATCGGAACGGGACTTGGATCCGGATTGATACTGGACGGCAAGGTGTTCAACGGCGGGCAGGGACGGGGCTGCGAGCTGGGCCACATGACGTTCAAGGTCGGCGGAATACCGTGCAACTGCGGCCAGAGCGGATGCATGGATGTCTACCTTTCGGCTACCCGCATTGCCAGAGAAGGCAGGGAGCTTCTCGGCGAGGAATATGCGGATGCAAAAGCTGTTCTGGATCTTAGTAAAAAAGGCGATCCAACAGCAAAAAAGATCATGGATTCATATCTGGACGATCTTTCGACCGCTATCGCCGCTCTTTGTGCAACTTTCGACCCGGAGAGGATAGCACTTGGAGGAGGATTCAGCGCTGCAGGAGATGCGCTTTACGTTCCGCTGAACAAGCTTGTAGCTCAGAAGAATTTCCACAGGATACCCTACGAAATTGTGCCTGCAAGGTTCCTTAACGACGCGGGAGTTCTGGGCGCTGCATATCATGTTCATTTGACATAAGCTTTGTAAAATACTAAAATTACGAGGTAAAGATATACGAGGCAGAAAGCCCGGATCATCATTGTTTTTAAGAGTTTTTTAAATATCTAAGGAGTAAGATCATGGAAGAAAAGAAAGGATTTGTAAAAGAGTTTAAAGAGTTCATAATGCGCGGCAACGTACTGGACATGGCCGTAGGCGTTATAATCGCCACCGCATTCGGCAAGATCACTACATCCCTTGTTAAGGACGTGTTCATGCCGTTCATCAGCTGGATATTCGGCGCCAGAGACATGACCGCTCTGAACATCGTAGTAAGGCCGGAAGTAGTAGAGGGTGAAACTGTAGTTAAGGAAGCTATAGTCATTGGATTCGGAACCTTCGTAACTGCCATCATAGACTTTATCCTTGTTGCTCTTGTTGTATTCCTGATAGTTAAGGCATTCAATAAGGCAAGATCCAAAGCAGAAGCCAGAAAGAAGGCCGAAGAAGAAGCCGCTGCCGCTGCTGCAGCTGCTGCTGAAGAACCTGCTCCTCCGACTCAGGAAGAGCTTCTTGCCGAGATCAGAGATCTCCTTAAGGCTGCAAAGTAATCGATCATTAACGAAAGGATAAAACTATGGCTAAATGCGCTAAATGCGGAGCCGAGCTTATCGAAGGCGCTAGATTCTGCAGAGAATGCGGCGCTAAGATAGAGGCTCCTGCTGTCACCGTGGAAAAGGTGGCTGCCGTTAAGAGCGAGATAGAGACCACTGCATTAAGTCTCAGGGAACTTACCGATAAGATGCTTGCTACCTACGTATCCGGCATGAAGGATCTGGAGGACGCTGCAGCAAAAGCCAGGGCGGAAGCCGAATCCAAGGCTGCCGAGTATGAAGCTAAGCTCAGGGACAGCAATGTCCTTCTGGATGCAAAGACCAGAGAGCTTAACGAGCTTACGGAAAAGTATTCCAAGCTCCAGATAATAAATCAGCAGCTTCAGACCGAAAAATTCGATGCTCAGTCCGCTGTTGCAGAGCTAAATAATAAAGTGGCAGCACTTGAGCAGGCCAGGACATCTCTTGTTGCGGCTCTTAATGCACAGCAGGCAGCAGCTGCAGTTTCTGCGCCTGTTCAGCCTGTCGCTGCAGTCCAGGAGAAGCCTACCGAAGCAGTTTCGATCCCGGATGCTGCGCAGCCCGGCCCGGTGGAAGAGGAAGCATGATGAGCGTATCATCATCTTCAGGAAGCAAATTCTTTTCCAACCTGTTTTCCGGCATTAAGGAAAAGACCGGTACTTTGGTCAGGACAACAGGCATCGGCAGAAAGGTCAATTATCAATGTTCCGTATGCGGCCACGACCTTCATCCGAACGATAAGACCTGTCCTGTCTGCAGAAGTTCAGCTGAAGACAGGATGAGCACATCCGTCTGCAGAAACTGCGGATGCCGGATCCCGTCCGGAAGCAGATACTGCTTCATCTGCGGATCTAAACAGGACTGACCGAAAAGGTAAACGAATAAAGAAAAAGCTCAGAGGTGATCTCTGAGCTTTTTTGGTGCGGTATAATGGACTTGAACCATCACGGTGTTACCCATACGGCCCTCAACCGTACGCGTCTGCCAATTCCGCCAATACCGCAGGCAACGCAGTAATTTTAGCACAGGCATTTTGCCTTGTAAAGCATTATTTTAAGCTAATGCGTAAGTTTTTATCAGGTAGAGGATAAGGAGCATCAACGGGAAATAAACGTAGTACGCAACTTTTATCGCCAGCTTGTTGGGACCTCTTTCTCCGTTGTATAACCAGGTAAGGATCACCGCCAGCAGAGCAAAGAATTTGTCAGGTACAGTATAGTAGAACCCGTCGACAAGTATGTTTAGATAATTGTCAGCAGTAACATATATTACTATTACAGCAAAGCATACGAGCTGCAGAGTTCTTGTGTAAGTAACGTTGCTGCAGATATAGAGTATCCCGGCGATGATGATGCCGAAATCGGCAAGTTCGCAGTTAAGATATCTGCATGCTAACGTGCCGGCCCAGCACAGAAGCACAAGAGCCGCTAATGTGACGATCATGTTGTTGACGCGGATGCGTATGAAATCTATCGCATTCATTATTATGAAGGCGATAAGCAGCGTCAGCATGATGCTCTGCTGGGAAGTATCCCATACTTTGCCGCAGAACAGCAGGTCGCCTGGTACTTCGGATATTACTGCAAATACCACAAGTCTTCGAAGGTATGCCCAGCGGTCCTGGCTGTGCTTTATGCCTTCGACCATAAGGAACACGAAGATGGTATAAGAAAAATAGAACAAATAGGTCTTCCAGTCGACCTCGTGATTGTCCGTAAATACCTGGGCGCAGCCCACGGTCATTGCTAAAAATGCTATTATTCTTAATACAAAGGCGTTTAAGCCCGGTTTTTTTCTGGTCTTCTTTTCTTTCATTACAAGATCATTATACCATTTTCACGGCATTTTGTCTTTGTTTCATCATCCCAGACTGCGGACTGAACTTCTCCGATGTGGGCGGATCCAAGAAGAAGCATGCAGAGCCTGCTCTGGCCTATGCCGCCTCCGATCGTATACGGAAGTTCTCCGGCAAGGAGCGCCTTGTGGTAGGGCAGTTCCTTTCTGTCCGTGCAGCCGGATATCTCGAGCTGCCTTGCGAGGCTTTCCGGGGACACTCTTATTCCCATGCTGGAGATCTCCAGAGCCTGTCCCAGCACTTCGTTCCAGAACAGGATGTCTGCGTTGAGTTCCCAGTCGTCGTAGTCCGGAGCTCTCAGGTCGTGAGGCTTGCCGCTTTTAAGCGCGCCGCCTATTCGAAGGATGCAAGTCGTGTGATGATCCTTAAGATAAGCGTTTTCACGCTCCTTGGAAGTCAGGTCCGGATACATGTCTTCAAGTTCCTGGGAATCCACGAAGCTTACGTTGCGGTCCTTATAAGACAGCTCGTAAAGGGCAGGGTAGTCCTTGCGGAGCATGAGCTCGGTATCGCAGATAGCGTAAACTATACGGCGAACGGTATCCTTAAGGAAATCGATGTTTCTGTCCGCGATGTTGATGACCTTTTCCCAGTCCCACTGGTCCACGTATACGGAATGGATGTTGTCAAGGTCCTCGTCGCGCCTTATGGCGTTCATGTCCGTGTAAAGACCGCGGCCCTCGTAGAAGTGGTAATCCTTAAGAGCCTGTCTCTTCCACTTGGCTAGAGACTGAACTACCTGGCATACTCGTCCGTCTTCCTTAATGTCGAACTCGACTTTTCTTTCCACACCGTTAAGGTCGTCGTTAAGACCTGTTCCTGCTTCCAGGAACAGCGGCGCGGAAACTCTGCTGAGGTTGAGAGCCTCGGAAAGTTTGTGTTCGAATATCTGGTGTATCTTGCTGATGGCTTTCTGAAGGTCGTAGGAGTCCAGTTTAGCTCTGTAACCTTCCGGTATTATGATGCTGCTCATATTCTGTTCTCCAGCTGTTCTATGGTGGCTATCTGCGCGCATACCGCGAACACTTCCATGGCCGGTATAAGCTCTTCCACGGGCGGGAAAGAGGGCGCGATGCGCAGGTATCTGTCGTCCGGGTCGTTGTGATACGGATGAGTAGCTCCGGGGCCTGTCATGGTAACACCGCAGGCCTTAACAAGCTCGTTGATCCTTGTGGCCGTACCGTCGTTAGCTATGAAAGTGATGAAATAACCGCCCTTTGGCTTGGTCCATGTTCCGGCGCCTTTACCTTCCAGTTCTTTGGAAAGGGTATTGAATACTGCGTCGAACTTGGGTCTTAGTATCTCGGCGTGCTTCTTCATAACGTTGGGAACGCCGCCCTGGCTCTTAAGGAAGCGCACGTGGCGCAGCATGTTCATCTTATCCCAGCTTATGGTCTCGTATTTTACCTGGCTTTCGGTAAAGTCCACGTTAGCCTTGGACGCTCCGAAGAAGCCTATTCCGGAACCTGCCATGGTTATCTTGGATGTGGATCCGAACATGTAGACCATGTCCGGGTTTCCGGCTTTCTTGCACTCGTCCAGTATGTTGAGCAGGGGGACGTCTTCGTAGATCGCGTGCACCATGTAGGAGTTGTCCCAGAATATGCGGAAGTCCTTTGCCGCGGGCTTAAGTGCGGCAAGTTCTTTTACTACTCTGTCGGAGTATGTTATTCCCAGAGGATTGGAGAACTTAGGAATGCACCACATACCTTTAACGGTCGGGTCGCTCTCCACATATTTTCTGATCGTGTCCATGTCCGGGCCTTCTTCGTCCGTAAGGACCTGGATCATCTCTATTCCGAAGAATTCGCACATGCCGAAATGCCTGTCGTATCCGGGAACAGGGCAGATGAACTTTATCTTGTCGTATTTGCCCCAGGGTTTTTCGGAACCCAGTACGCCTTTAAGCATGGCGCGGGCCAGACAGTCGTACATGAAGTTAATGGAAGACGCTCCTACTACTATTGTTTCTTCAACTGTTGTGCCAAGAAGCGCTCCGAAGTATTCTCTTGCTTCGCGAAGTCCCAGAAGAGCACCGTAGTTTCTGGCGTCCGTACCGTACATGTCGCGGCAGTCCGTGCCGGAGTTGATCATGTCCATCATGGGCATTATCATGTCCAGCTGCTGCGTGGAAGGATTGCCTCTTGCGATGTTGAGAGCCAGGTCCATGTCTTTGTACTTCTGATATCTTTTCATAAGTTCGGACTTGGCTTCGGCAAGTTCCTGCCGGTTCATGCTCTGATAAGTTTTCATGGCAAACCTCCTTTAGATATAATATTTTCTTATTTTATCTTCTTGAAGATAAAAGAGCAAGTAATTATACTTTATTTATGCAGAAAAACCACGGATGGTGATTAAATGTTCGAATATGACATCGATTCTCTGGATATTAAAAAGATCGCGGATTCCGGTCAGACGTTCCGTATGTCTCCGGTTCCGGACCTTAGTCTTAAGTCCGGTCACGACATATACAGGTGCATAGCCGGGGATAAAGTCTGTCTTGCAGGGGGAGGGATAGTATATTACCGTTCTCCGGAAGAAGACTGCCCGGAAAATGATGCTTTCTGGAAGCGTTATTTCGATCTGGATACGGATTACGAAGCGTTCATCGGCTCCGTAGATCCCGAAGACAGCTATCTAACCGCTGCCGCGGAATTCGGACGCGGAATAAGGATACTTAAGCAGGATCCGTGGGAGATGCTCATAACTTTCATAATCTCTCAGCGCAGGAGCATCCCGTCGATCAAGACCTGTGTGGAGGCTCTCTGCAGAAGATGGGGAAAGCCGGTAGGGGACGGTCTGTATGCTTTTCCTGCCCCTGAGGAGCTTTCGGCAGCTACACCGTCCGATCTTTCAGCATGTTCTCTTGGTTACCGTGCTGAGTATGTCTATCTTGCTGCACAGGGAGTTTGCAGCGGAGCGGTCGACCTTGCATCAATGGGGAATATGACCGACGCAGAGCTTTTCGATTCGCTTACGGCACTTAGGGGCGTTGGACCGAAAGTAGCAAACTGCGTAAGTCTTTTCGGATTCTACCGCATTGGTGCTTTCCCTGTCGACGTATGGATAGACAGGGTACTCAGGGAGCATTATCCTGACGGTTTTCCTATGGACAGATATGAAGGCTTTGCCGGAGTGATGCAGCAGTACATGTTTTTTGCGGCCAGAAAGGCCTGAAGGAGGATATATGGATAAAGCAGTTAGAGTAGCAAGACGCAACTGCATGCTGACGCTTGCGTGCGCACTTATAGTTCTGATCTGCGTCTGCATAGGCGTGACGATGAATCTGACGACTATCTACGACGAGAACTTCGATCATATGGGTCTCAGGACATTCTGCATGTTCACGGTCAATTCCAACATACTGTGTGCCATCGGAATGTCTCTTCTGATCTCGTATTGTGTCGACGGACTCAGAAAGCATAATTTCCATGTTCCGAAATGGGCCATGGTCATCGTATTTGCGGGCGTTACTTCCGTTACTCTTACGTTTCTGGTATCGCTGTTCATTCTTGCTCCGGTCAAAGGGTTCGTGTTGATCTTTACCGGTTCGAGGTTCTTCCTGCATGGATTGTGTCCGATACTTGCCATCGTTTCGTTTTGTTTCTTCATGAGCGAACAGAAGCTGCGCTTCTTATCTTCGCTTCTTGCGATGGTCCCTGTATTGATCTATTCGTTCCTGTATATAATGATGGTCGCTGTGATAGGGGAAGAACGTGGAGGATGGAACGAGTTTTACGGATTCATAGAAAGATTTCCTATCTGGCTGCTTATAATTGTTATAATCCCGCTTACGCTTCTGATAGCTACAGTACTGCGTTTATTACACAATAAGTCTTATGATAAACGTATTAAAATGGAGGCAGATTTCTTCAGCACGATATTTAAGGATGCGGATATCCATGAGATAGTATCAGCAATGGCATGGCTTCAGAAAAGCATCGCTAAAGGTAAAGATATCGTAGTTCCGGGTAGAGTCATCTCAGTCATGGTAGAGAACAACAGCGGAAACGTAAGCTGGGAGGAATGCTGCCAGATCTATCTTAAAGAGTATCTTGCCAGAAGCGAGGCCCAGAATCTTAAAAAGCTGTGGATATGATGCGTGGGCTCGAGTCCCTTCAGTTCTATGCAAAACAAAAGAGCCACCTTTCAGGTGACTCTTCTGTTTTGGTGCGCCAGGCGGGACTCGAACCCACAACCTACTGATTCGTAGTCAGGCACTCTATCCATTGAGCTACTAGCGCATGTGCGTTTCGGCACGCGAAAGATTATATATCAAGCACTTAAAAATGTAAAGGACAAAATTGATCATCCTGCGGCTGTTCTACAATTCTCCGTCGAGCAGCTTGTTTATCATGTACGCCACGCCGCTCTGATCGTGGGTGAGGGTGGTATAGTCTGCTTCATCCTTTAGTGTCTGCAGTGAGTTTCCCATTGCTACGGAGACACCGGCTGCGCGCAGCATGGGGAGGTCGTTCCCGCCGTCGCCGAAAGCCATGGTATTCTCAGATCTTAGGCCGAGATAATCGGTAAGAGCACGCAGTGCGTCGCCTTTATTGGCTTTTGCGTTGTTTACTTCCAGGTTGTTTTTAAGCGATGATGTTGCGATCAGTTCAGGAAAGTTCTGCCTAATGTATTCGCCGGTCTGAAGCAGTACATCAACGCTTTTGCTGAATATCTGGACCTTCTGAATGTTTTTGCCTGTCTTGATCATGAAGGCTCTTACGTCATCGAGAGGTACTCGCATTCCCCTGAGAGTGCTGCAGTAGATTGGATCCGGCAGATAGTCTTCTATGTGGTCCAGAAAGCGCCTGTCCATGTATCCGATGCTCTGAACGTAAACATCGTGGGCCACTCCAAGAGCATCGAATCTGTCGTTAAGATAGAGAGCTGTATCCAGCGGTATGTCTGAGCCGTATATGACGGTATCCTTTCTTAAGTCGAGCACTTCGGCGCCGTTGATCGTTATCGCATAATGAATGAAGTCAAGATCCTTGATGACATCCGGCATACCTTTATAGAACCTGCCGGTGCTCGGTACGATCTCTATTCCTTTTTCCGCGGCTCTTTCAAGCGCTCTTCGGTTCTCTTCCGTTAGACTTTTATCTGTAGTAAGAAGCGTTCCGTCCAGGTCCAGCGCAATTATCTTTATATCCATTTATACAAGTCTCCTGAGGAGTATTTTTGCGAGTTCGCAGCATGCTCCGTAATCTATGCCGTCTTCGGTCTGAAGGATCAGATAACCGCTTTTTATTTTCTGCCGGCACTGCAGTTCGTCTTCCTCAACTTTAAGTCCCTTAAGATCCGCGAACCTCAGCGCGCCGCTGTTTTTTACGCTAACTTTAAGCGAGATCTCACCGGATCCGGAGCACTGCAGTTCCATCTCGTCCTCGTAAAATGCGCAGGGCGGACAGGCTGGATATGATCTTGCGTTTAGTGAAAGACAGATGTCGCCCAGCTTCAGACCGGTGGTTATGATCTTATGTTCCATTTCCCCGAAAAGACTGACTGAACTAAGCTTTATCATGAAGCCTTTGTCGAAAGATATTCTGTCGTAGGGCAGGAAGGACAGCGTTTGTGTTATCCTTGCAAGCTGGCGGACGTCGTCTGCGTTATGCAGGAGTATAAGGTCCTTGGCTTTTTCGTTGTCTAGGTTTATGTATTCCGAGTACAGTCGGATGCACTCGCCGCCGTTTATCAGGTCGGTTCTGGAATCATCCATGCCGAGTATCTTTTCCACAGACTTCTGCGAAAGACTCGGAGCTGTCTCCGCCAGAGGCCAGTAGCTTTTCAGCCATCTGTAGACGTCAACGTTGTAGAATGCCGGCAGTTCATCCGCAAGTCCGAACTTTCTGGCTCTTGTAAGTACGAACGGGACATCGAAGCTCTGGCCGTTGTAGGTGATGATCACATCGCTGTCCGCGAATTCGGAAAGAATGGAAGAGATCGTTAGGTCTTCGGAAGCTGAACTTTCGGTGAAGTACTGCGTAAGGCCGCTGCCGTCGGGATCTATGAAACTGGCGGAGATTATCCTGTCCCGTCCCGGATACAGTCCGGTGGTCTCTATGTCGAAGACCTTGCATTTAAGCCCTTTTGTATATGTGTTGTATCTCATGGCAGTACAATTATACATTAAAAATCCAAAAAACAAAACAAGCCGCGAATGCAGCCTGTTTTGCTCAAAAGGGGTATTGGGATTAGAGATTTAGTAACCATCAGGGGTGATGTTACCAAAGACATAATAACAGACGAAAAATAGCATTTCAATAAATATTTTTCAAAAATCAATTAAAAAGTTTAATTGAGTAATAGTCTGTAGATAAAAAAGAGTGTTCGCAGGCAATTTTGGTATTGAACTTGACGGAGCCTATAATCTATAATAATTTACATAAGACTTTATGATGTTATTTTGAGGTCGCCATGAATTTCGTAGACAAATTTGAAGCATACATGGAAAAAGAGAAGGGCAGCTCCAAGAGCACCCTCAGCGCTTACGTTGCGGACATCTGGGACTTTACGGATTTCCTTAAAGGAAGAGGTAAAGAGCCCGAAGACGCTGCAAATGCAGACGTTGCTGCTTACGTAATGGGACTTTCCGATGCCGGAAAGAGCCATGCGACTGTTAACAGACGTCTTGCTTCACTGAGAGCCTTTTACAATTACCTTGTTACCATAAGAGCAGTTAACAGCAATCCCACGACCGGCATAAAGAGTGCTAAGGTCGCCCGCAAGGAACTTGAGTATCTTACCGTGGAGGAAGTGGAACAGCTTCTGGACATAAAGGACGATACTGCGGCCGGCAAAAGGGACAGAGCAATGCTTGAACTTATGTACGCTACCGGTATACGAGCTTCCGAAGCCTGTGCGGCAAACATTTCAGACATTGACCTCAGGATAGGATTCATATCCGTAAGATCCGGCGGTAAGCCCCGTATGGTTCCCATCGGAAGACCTGCAAGAGCTGCGCTTAAAGATTACCTTCAGAATGCCCGTCCCGAACTTCTTAAGAAAAAACAGGATACAGGTGCGCTCTTCCTCAGCTACATAGGCGAAAGACTCACCAGACAGGGCGTATGGAAGATCCTTAAGCAGAGAGGCGACGAAGCAGGTCTTGTGGACAGACTCAGCCCGCAGATCCTGCGTAATTCGTTCGCAGCCCACATGGTCCAGAACGGC
>JAFWVZ010000228.1 GCA_017523605.1 Bacillota bacterium
GATCACGTCAAGTTTGAGCTTTTGCTCTCAGAACGCGTTGCGTTCGTTTCCGCTTTTAACGGAATTATTGTTTTTTGTTTAGGAATTGTACTAGGAATTTCTTCCTTACCAATCTTTGCAGATTGTTTTGTACAAGTCTTTTGAGACTTACTTAAAAGTCTCTTTGACTAGTTCTTTGCACTATGTTGTTTTCAAGGTTCGGCACCGCCTTTTTGGCGGAGCATTTGATATTATATGCGCGCACCCTCCCGTTGTCAACATCTTTTTTAAGATTTTTAAAGAAAAAATAGAGCCTTCCGAAAGTGCTGAAAACTTACGGAAAAGCTCTGTAAAACGCGTTGATTATTCGTCAGAAAAACGGCATTGTGTTACCGTATTTCAGGGTGCAGACCGCCTCTGCAGCGCTGCGGAGGCGAGACCGCGGCCGATCATAAGATCGATAGTTTTTTATCACTCCTTGAGCCAGGAAATGTAAGACAGCTGCCTGTAGCGCTGGTTAAAGTCCAGACCGTATCCTACGATGAACTTATCCTCTACTTCGAAGCCTATGTAGTCGCCCTTGATGTCGATCTTGCGTCTGGAAGGTTTGTCCAGTATGGCGCAGATCTTAAGGCTCTTGGGTCCGCGTCCCAGAAGATGACCTTTAAGATAATGGAGCGTAAGCCCGGTATCTATGATATCCTCTATTATAATTACGTTCTTACCTTCTATTGGTGTCTCCAGGTCCTTTACTATCCTTACCACGCCGCTGGTCTTCGTGGAGCCGCCGTAGCTGGATACGGACATGAAGTCTATGGTCACGTCGAGATCGATCTCGCGCATGATGTCCGCCATGAAAGGTACCGATCCCCTGAGTATTCCCACGAGGAGGACCGGCTCGCCCTCGTAGTCCTTAGTGATCTGCTGACCGAGCTCCCTTACTCTCTGAGCAAGCTGTTCTCTTGTGATAAGCACTTCCTGAGCTACGTTATCCATTCTGCTCATCTTGATCTTCTTCCTCCGTTACTGTATATTCAGCCTCGTGTACGTCCGAGTTGCTGACGTCGTATTTCCCGCCCGGCGCTGCTGCCGCGGGGATATGAGAATCCAGTTCGGTCCTCATAAAGTAAAGAATGGCTACCCATACGGCAAGGTCGTCGAACCAGCCGAAAACAGGGACTATGGGCGGTATAAGATCTGCGGGCAGGAAAAGATATACCATGCCGAAGATCAGTATGGCCTTTTTCCACCATGCCACCTTCTTGTCCTTGATCATGGGGATTATTCCCCTTATTCTTCTAAGGAGCAGCCTGAAGAACACTATTCCAGTTCCTTTCCTATTCTGTCCAGAAGCTCTTCTGTGCCGGTCCGTTTAAGCGCGGATACCGGGATCAGCACGTCGTCCTCTGTAAGCTGAAGCTCTTTGCGTATCACTGCCAGATTGCGGTGAAGTTCCGAACCTGAAAGCTTGTCCGCCTTTGTTGCGGCAACGATTCCGTCCAGTCCGTAATAACGCAGGTACTCATACATCTGCTTATCCTGAGCGGTCGGAGCGTGCCTGCTGTCTACGAGCTGGATCACGACCTTAAGTCCGCTGCGCTTGCTTAGGTAGCTCTCCATCATCTTTCCCCAGTCCGCTGTCTCTGCCTTTGAGACCTTGGCATAGCCGTAGCCCGGAAGATCCACCAGGCGGAACTCGCCGCCGTTGATGCTGAAGAAATTGATGGTGCGGGTCTTTCCCGGAGTAGCGCTGACTTTGGCAAGCTTTCTTCTGTTTAATATTAAATTAATGAGCGAAGACTTGCCGACGTTGGACCTTCCGGTAAATGCTATCTCCGGCACTCCTTCCGGAGGGTACTGGGACGGCTTTACCGCTGCGCATATGAACTCCGAGGACTTTATTATCATACCAAAGCCTCTCTTATCGCGTCGTCCACCTTGGTTATGAAGACGAATTCCATGCTGTCCCTTACGACTTCCGGAAGATCGTCAAGGTCCGCCTTGCAGTCCAGCGGCAGAAGGACCTTGCGTATGCCCATGCGGTGCGCCGCAAGCATCTTTTCCTTGATCCCGCCCACGGCAAGAATGTTTCCGCGCAGAGTTATCTCACCGGTCATGGCCACGTCTTTTCTGACGGGTCTTCCGGTAAGCGCGGATATTACGGAAATGCACATGGTAACTCCGGCGGACGGACCGTCCTTGGGAACGGCGCCCTCCGGGATGTGGATGTGCAGATCCATGTCCTTGTAAAAGTCTTTATCGACCTTAAGTTTCTTATGATTGGCGCGTATGTAGCTTACGGCTGCGCTGGCGGACTCCTTCATGACGTCTCCGAGCTGGCCTGTCAGCTGCAGTTTTCCGCTTCCTTCAACGACAGCGGTCTCTATGAAGAGGGTCTCCCCTCCCACCTGGGTCCACGCAAGACCGGTGGCGACACCGACTTCGTTCTTCCCGAGCTGCTTGTCGAAGTGATACTTCCTGCGTCCCAGGTATTCTTCCAGGTTGGCGCCGGTCACGGAGTGCTTTCCGGTCTCTCCGCCGACGACGAGTCTGGCGACCTTTCTGCATACGCTGCCGATGTTCTTCTCCAGGCCGCGCACGCCGGACTCCCTCGTGTAGTAATTGATGATGCCGGTGATAGCGCTCTTATGGAAGGAAATGTTCTTCGATGTGAGCCCGTTGGCCTTTATCTGCTTGGGCACCAGATACTTTTTGGCTATCGCCTGCTTTTCCTGAGGCGTA
>JAFWVZ010000229.1 GCA_017523605.1 Bacillota bacterium
GTCCATGCCCAGATCCATGCCCCGCTTTGAAAACGCTATCGCGCGGATGATCATTTGCTTGCCTTTCTGAACTCGGTGGAGAAGTCCGGAGCGTAAAGCCTGGACAGCTCGTAATCGCTTCCCAGGCAGTCTCCGATAACCATCAGAGCGGTCTTTGTAATGTTGTTCTTGGCTGCGGTCTCGGCCAGGGTAGCCACGGTGCAGCGGCAGACCTTCTCGTCCGGCCAAGTGGCCTTGTAGACGACGGCCGCCGGGGTGTCGGGTTCATATCCTCCCGCGATCAGCTCCGCGGAAAGTTCCTTAAGAAGTCCCGTGGAAAGGAACACCACCATCGTAGCGTGATGAGCGGCAAAGCTGCGTATGCTCTCTTTTTCCAGCACCGGAGTGCGGCCTGCCATGCGGGTGATTATCACGGACTGCGAAACGTTGGGCAGAGTGTATTCCGCCTTAAGAGCCGCAGCCGCGCCGCAGAAGCTGGATACTCCCGGGCACACGTCATAATCTATGCCCATGGGAGCAAGCCTGTCCATCTGCTCGCGGATGGCGCCGTAGACCGAAGGGTCTCCGGTGTGCAGGCGCACGGTGGTCTTGCCTGCCTTCTCGGCCTTTTCGATCTCCGCTATAACTTCGTCCAGCGTCATGTAAGCACTGTCGAATACCTCGCAGCCGGGCTTCTTATAGTCCAGCAGAGCCGGGTTTACAAGCGAGCCTGCGTAGATGATAACGTCAGCCTCTTCCAGCAGTTTCTTTCCTCTTACGGTGATGAGATCCGGGGCACCGCTCCCCGCTCCTACGAAATGTACCATTTTTACTCCTTTTTCCAAAGCTTCGAAAGTTCCGCGGCTCCGGGGCTTTGGCAGAGAACGCCGCCCAGATCCTCGCGGTTCGTAAAGCAAATGTATTCTATCTGAACGTCGTCCGGGACCTTGCGCAGAAGCGTCGCCTCTATGCGTTTCCCCAGTATTTCCAACGTTTCATCCATTTTTCCGGCAGCCTTCAGCACGTCCAGCGCGGCGTCCGTAGTGGCGCAGGGCAGCACCTGTTTAAGCGTATCCAGATCCGCTCCCGCTTCCAGCGCGCAGGCCAGGAGAGTCTCCATGCGCCCGTCGCCTCCGGAGGAATGAGTAAAGGTCTGGCCTATGCCCAGCTTTACCATCTTGCCAATGTGCCCCACCATGAATATGCGCTTAAAGCCGCACTCCACCGCGGAATTGATGGCGTCGCCTATGAAGTTGGACATGGCTATGCATTCGGAAACGTCCAGTTTAAGAACGTCCCTCGCGAAGTCTCTGCCGTAGTTTCCGGGCACCAGGAAGATGTCCGTGCGGCCCTTGGCGGCCAGCTGTCTTATCTCTACTTTTGTAGTATCCACCAGAGCCTGGTTGCTCATGGGCTCGACTATTCCCGTGGTGCCTACGACGGAGATGCCTCCCACTATCCCGAGCCTTGGATTGAAGGTCCTTGGGGCCAGTTTCTCGCCGTTCGGGATGCTTACGACCACCTTTATTCCGCCGTCATATCCGTACTGCCTGCAGATCTCGGACACGTTCTCCTTTATCATGCGGCGCGGCGTGGAATTGATGGCCGCGTTGCCTACTGGCTGGTCCAGTCCGGGCTTGGTGACCCTGCCTACTCCGAAGCCTCCGTCTATTACGACCTTGCTTCCCGGCTCCGCCTTGGCAAGTTCCTCCTCGCCGCAGAGGCTTACCGTCGCGTAGATCAGCGAGCCGTTGGTTATGTCCGGGTCGTCCCCGGAATCCTTGCGCACCGCGCAGGTAACGGAAGCAGTTTCTCCCTTATCGGAAGCGACCTGTTCGCCGTCTTCCGGCTCCCGGGAGATGTCCAGTATGTCCAGGTGCAGCAGCTCCCCCGCGGGAGTCATCAGGTCCACCTTCTCCAC
>JAFWVZ010000230.1 GCA_017523605.1 Bacillota bacterium
ACTTCAGACCGGACAGCCGCATAGAAGGAGTCATCTTCAACGGGGCGTCCGCAATGCTCTACAAGGACCTTAAGGCGATCGCGGAGAGCGCAGGCGTAAAGGCTTACGGATTCCTTCCGAAGATGCCGGAGGCGGAGCTTGGGTCGCGCCATCTGGGGCTGATCACGGCCGAGGAGATAGAAGACCTTCGGGAAAGGATAGACAAGCTGGCGGAGAAGGCCGAAGAGTGCGTAGACATAGACGGACTGATAGAGCTCGCGAACACCGCGCCGCGTATGGAAGGCGGCAAGCTGTTTACCGGCGAGCCGGTCTACGCAACGGTATGCAGGGGGAATTTCTGCGGGCTTAAGCGTCCCGTGCTTGCGGTGGCGAAGGACAAGGCCTTCTGCTTCATTTACGAAGAGAACCTGGAGCTGTTTAAGGCAGCGGGGTTCAACATAGAATATTTCAGCCCGATGTCGGACAGCGCGGTGCCGCGGGACGCGGACGCTCTGTATCTTCCGGGAGGTTATCCGGAGCTCTACACCAAGGAGCTTTCCGCCAACGAGTCCATGAGGGAGTCCGTAAAGCAGGCTGTGCAGGGCGGTCTTCCCGCCTTTGCGGAGTGCGGAGGATTCCTGTATCTTCACTCGGAGCTGGACGGCGTTCCGATGGCGGGTGTGTTTGCGGCTAAGGCGTACAATACCAGCAAGCTTCAGCGCTTCGGATACGTGGAGCTTACCGCGGCGAAGGACAATCTCTTCTGCAGAAAAGGGGAGAGCATAAGGGCTCACGAGTTCCACTACTACGACAGCGAAGATCCGGGCAGCGATTTCCGCGCGGAGAAAGCTTCCGGAGCGCGCGGCTGGGACTGCGCTATAGCGACGGATACGCTGTACGCGGGCTTCCCGCATCTTTATCTGGCGGCGAACCCGGAGTTCGCGAGGACCTTCGCGGAAAAAGCGGCTGCGTACGCGTCGGAAAAGACTGCAGACAGCTCGTTAAGCAACGGAAAGGCGGCGGAGCATGCTTCTGTATAATACGATAGCAATAGCGATAGGCTTCGGGCTGGACGCGCTGCTGGGCGACCCTCACGGCTGGCCGCACCTTGTGATAGGCTACGGCAAGCTCATAAGCCTTCTGGAAAAGCTCTGCTACGACTGGAAGAACAAGCGTCTGGCAGGCGCGGTCCTGGTCGTCTGCATGCTGCTTTTCGCGGCAGGATCGGCCGGTCTGGTGCTGTACCTGTGCATGCTTTTGCACCCGGTCGTCTACGTTATAGTCGGCGGCGTTCTGTGCTGGCAGTGCCTGGCGGCGAAGTCCCTTAAGGTCGAGAGCGAAAAAGTTTACAGGGCGCTAAAGGAAGGCGGTCTTCAGAGCGGCAGGGACGCGGTGGCCATGATAGTCGGCCGCGACGTAAACGTTCTGGACGAAGACGGCGTGGTACGCGCGGCGGTGGAGACCGTGGCCGAGAATACCTCGGACGGCGAGATAGCTCCGCTTCTGTACATGGCGCTGTTCGGGCCTGTGGGCGGCTGTGTCTACAAGGCAATAAACACCATGGATTCCATGCTGGGCTACCGCAACGAGCGCTATGAGCGTTTCGGGACCGTTGCCGCAAGGCTGGATGACGTTGCCAACTTCGTCCCTGCAAGGTTCGCGGCACTTATAATGATGGTGGCTTCCGCTGCCGTTGGTCTTAACGCTCCGGACGCTTTCCGCATCTGGAAGCGCGACCGCTACAAGCATGCGAGCCCCAATTCCGCGCAGACCGAGTCCGTAATGGCCGGCGCTCTGGAAGTAAGGCTGGCCGGCGACGCTGTGTACGGCGGCGTCGTGCATAAAAAGGAATACATTGGGGATGACATTCGTCCCATCGAAATAGAGGACATCCACCGCTCGCAGAGGCTCATGACCGTTACTTCGGTCCTGGCTTTCGCGGCTGCGGTGATAGTGCGCATGGCGATATTCATAATACGATGAGAACTTACGAACACGGCGGCGATGTGTACGCCGAAGAAAAAAGACCGATGGATTTCTCGGTCAACATCGACCCTCTGGGAATGCCGGAGTCCGTCGCTAAGGCGGCGGAGGAGGCGGTCCGCACGGAGCTTTCCTACCCGGATCCGTTCTGCAGAAAACTGACCGCGGCGCTGTCGGAAAGATACGGCGTGCCGTCGGAGAACATACTCTGCGGCAACGGGGCGTCGGATCTTCTGCTGCGTCTGTGCGCTGCGGTAAGACCAAGGAAGGTGCTGGTGCCGAGGCCCGGATTCTCCGAGTACGAAAGGTGCGCGTCGCTCTTCGGGGCACAGGCTGAGTACTACGACGTGCTCGGCAGGAGCGCGGCTCAGATAACGGAAGAGATAAAGCACAAGCTTACCGAGGCTCCTCCCGACTGCGCGATGTCCCTTGCGGCTTCGGCCCCGCAGATGGCGTTCGTATGCCGCCCCAACAACCCGGACGGAAGCATGCTGAGCGCGGATCAGGTGGCTGACGTTGCGGAGCTCTGCGAGCGCATAGGAACGCTGCTGATCGTGGACGAATGTTTCCTTGAATTTACCGGGGAAAAAAGCGCGGCAGCGTACTTGGAAAAGTATAAAAAACTCGTTGTGGTAAACGCCTTCACCAAGACCTATTCCATGGCCGGACTTCGTCTGGGATTCATGTTCTGCAGCGATAAGGGACTTATGGATAAGGCATACGCGCTGGCCAGTCCGTGGAGCGTTTCGGCTCCGGCTCAGGCGGCGGGGATCGCGGCCTGCAAAGAGGTCGGATTCCTGCAGAAGGCGCGCGAATACATAAACGGTCAGCGCGAATTTTTGGTCAGTGAACTTAAGGAACTGGGCTTTAAGGTCTGTCCGTCCAGGGCTAACTTCCTGCTCGTAAAGGAGCCGGAAGATCTGCGGAAGGAAGGCGGCCCCGGGGCAAGAGAACTGCTTGCAGCGCGCGGGATAAAGGTGCGCGACTGCAGAAGCTTTAACGGCCTGGACGACACGTACATCCGCCTTGGCGTCCGTACGGAAGAAGAGAACAAAGCGCTGATCGAAGCGCTCAAAGATATAGCAAAGAGCAGATAACAGCGCTCATAGATATGACGGAGCGCAGTTAAACAGCGCTCAAGGAGACAGTAAATGGCTAAAGCAATAATGATCCAGGGCACCATGTCCAACGCCGGCAAAAGCATAGTGGCGGCAGGTCTGTGCAGGGTGTTCGCGCAGGACGGTTACAAGGTGGCTCCGTTCAAGAGCCAGAACATGGCGCTCAACTCCTTCATCACCAAGGAAGGCCTGGAGATGGGCCGCGCGCAGGTGGTCCAGGCGGAGGCAGCGGGCGTGGAACCGTCCGTCC
>JAFWVZ010000231.1 GCA_017523605.1 Bacillota bacterium
CTTGAGACCTGCGGCAACGCAGGCCCTAGAAAGATGACCGTCCACGACAGAACCCGGCTTACGGACTGCTCATGACGACGCGCAGCATATTTTTGAAATCATCCGGATATCCGGAAACGCGGAGGAACCATGAAGATAATCACCTGGAACGTAAACGGAATAAGAGCCTGCATTGGGAAAGGCATGATAGATTTCTTCCGCGCAGAAGATCCGGATATTTTCTGTCTGCAGGAGACCAAGGCCCAGCCGGATCAGGTTGATCTTTACGCAGACTTTCCGGAATATAAGCAGTACTGGAACAGCGCAGAAAAGAAGGGCTATTCAGGTACGGCGATCTTCTCTAAGTCCGAGCCTGTTTCCGTCCGCTACAACATAGACGCGGAAGGGCACGACAAGGAGGGAAGGGCTATAACTCTGGAATTCCCGGAGTTCTTCATGGTAACGAACTATACACCAAACTCTCAGAACGAGCTTGCCCGTCTGGATTACAGGCTTCAGTGGGAGGGTGCAAACAGGGATTATCTTAAAAAACTGGACGCAATAAAACCGGTAATAATGTGCGGAGATCTTAATGTTGCGCATAACGAGATAGATCTTAAGAATCCGGATACCAACCACCACAACGCAGGCTTTTCCGACGAGGAAAGGGCGGCTTTCTCGCAGCTTCTTGACTGCGGCTTTACTGATTCCTTCCGTTATCTTTATCCTGATAAAGTAGAATACAGCTGGTGGAGCTACCGCATGAAAGCCCGTGAAAGGAACGTAGGGTGGAGGATAGACTACTTTGTCGTCTCGAACCGCATAGCCGGTAAGATAAGGGACGTGATCATCCGCGGAGACATCCAGGGTTCCGATCATTGCCCGGTAACGCTGGATATCGACCTTTGATCCGAACGTATCTATAAAGTAAACAAAAGACCGCGCGTATGTCCGCGCGGCCTTTTTGTGTTCCTGTTTCAGATAAGTATCAGTAATTCTCGACCCTCAGTTCGAAGTAATCCTTCGGATGAGCGCATACCGGGCATTCTTCGGGAGCCTTGGAGCCAACGACTATGTGTCCGCAGTTCCTGCACTCCCAGACCTTTATTTCGGACCTTTCGAATACCTGAGCGGTCTCGATGTTCTTAAGCAGGGCTCTGTAGCGTTCTTCGTGAGCCTTTTCTATTGCAGCTACTCCTCTGAACTTCTCGGCAAGCTCATGGAATCCTTCCTTGTCCGCGACCTTAGCGAAACCGTCGTACATGTCTGTCCACTCGAAGTTCTCGCCGTCGGCTGCTGCGGAAAGGTTGGCGGAAGTATCGCCTATGCCCTCGAGTTCCTTAAACCAGAGCTTAGCGTGTTCTTTCTCGTTAAGAGCAGTCTTGGAGAACAGCTCTGCGATCTGCTCGTATCCTTCCTTCTTTGCTTTCGAAGCGAAATAATCGTATTTGTTTCTTGCCTGGGATTCGCCCGCGAAGGCTGTCCAAAGGTTCTGTTCCGTCTTAGTTCCTGCGTATTTATTTGCCATGATCCTTCCTCCTTTTTTTATGGTTTTATCTGCAATAAGATTATAGCATAAACATGTCGACAATATAACAAAGTCTGTGGCTTTAGCAACAAAAAAGCCCCGGAATTTACCGGGGCATACGCTTATCTAGTTTTCTTCGATAGGAAGTCTTTCTACGAGAAGTCTTTCCACGCGTCTTTCGTCTATCTCCAGGATAGTGACCTTTAGTCCTTCGTCCTCGAAAACATCGCCGTTGACAGGGTATGCTTCGAAGTGCTCAAGTGCCCATCCGCCAACGGTATCAGAATCGCTTTCAAACTCGTCCGGATCTATCCCTACGGTCTCGCAGAAATCGTCTATTCCAAGGTCTCCGTCAAGCTCGAACAGGTTCTCGGAGATCTCCTTTACCTCGTCTTCTTCTATCTCATCTTCTTCGTCCCAGATGTCTCCGACTATCTCTTCAAGGATGTCTTCCATGGTTATTATTCCGAGCGTTCCTCCGTATTCGTCGCAGACGACCGCCATGTGCTGTTTTTCGGACCTGAGCAGATCCAGGACGGAAGTAAGCTTGGTAGTCTTGTATACATACAGCGGCTTCATTAGCAGACTGCGGATATCCACGTCCTCGGATTCCGTGTAGGCCTTAAGGAAGTGATTGAGGTAGAGTATGCCTATAATGTTGTCTATGCTTCCTTCGTAGACGGGGATCCTGGAGAATGCGGTATCCTCCATGATAACGTTGAGGATGTCTTCGCGGTCGTCTTCTATGTCTATGGCTTCAACGTCCACGCGGCTGGTCATCGCTTCGTATGCGGCAACATCAAGGAAATCTATGGCGGCCTGGACAAGCTCGGACTGGTCTTCGTCCAGGACTTCTTCATCCTCGGCGGTCTCTATCATGGTCTGGAGCTCGTCTATGGCTTCTTCGGCTGCCGTATCCTCGTCCATGTCGCTGTCCTCGCCTTTAAGCTCTCTTGTAATAAAATCGACAAGTTTGATTACAACGAACACGAAAGGTTTAAGAACGGTCATGAGCCCGTTTACCGGCGAGGCGTACCTTAAAGCCAGGGTGTTTGATATCTTTTTGGCCCTGATCTTGGGTATGGTCTCGCCGAAGATGATCACTATGATGGTAACTGCTACCGTGGAGAGCCATGCGTACCCGCTCCCCATGAGTTTTATGATGATCACGGAACCTATGGAAGACGCAGCGATGTTTACAAGATTGTTGCCGGTAAGCACGGAGCCGAGGGCTTCGTCGAAGTTCTCAAGTATCTTAAATGCTTTTGCGGCGCGTTTGTCTCCGCCTTCTTTCAGGTTTTCTATCCTGATCTTGCTGCAGGAAGAGTACGACATCTCGGAACCGGAGAAGAAGCCGGACAGGGCGACGCATGCTATAAGGGCGGCAAAAAGAGCTATTATCATTGCTTTTCGCCTCCTTTATCCTTATCGTCCTCGTCCCAGATCTCGCCTACAAGCTCTTCCAGGATGTCCTCAACGGATACGACTCCCGTGCTGTGTCCGTGTCCGTCGTGGGCAACGGCAAGCGTAAACTGATGCTCTGCCATGATGGGCAGAAGCTCGTCTATCTTAAGATCCTGGTTAATGAAAAGCGGCTTGTTGAGCAGCTTTTTAATGTCCAGGTCGTTCTTGTCCGCAAGGTATGCGCGTATGTATGTCCTGATCTGAAGTATGCCGATTATGTGGTTGAGGTCTCCGGAATATACCGGAAGTCTGCTGTGGACCTGGCTCTTTATCTGTTCCAGTATCTCTTCCGCACTGTCTTCCGCGTTTATGGATACGACCTTGTCTATCGGAGTCATTATGGTGCGGACCGTTATGTCGCCGAATTCGATAGCAGACTGTATGAGCTCGCCTTCGTCTTCTTCCAGCGTGCCTTCTTCCGTCATGTCCTCTATGATGTCGTGGAGCTCGTCTTCCGTAACGGTGAGTTCCTGCTCGGCTTTAGTAAGACGCGAAGCTAGATCTCCGATTTTCGCCAATACGAAAGAGAAGGGCGTAAGGACCTTCATTAGGACCATTATCAGCCCCGCGTTGGAGAGTGTGAATCTGTTTGCGTACTTTTTGGCAACGCTTTTGGGAAGCATTTCGCCGAAGAAAAACACGAGCACTGTCATTATGATGGTGCTTATGCTTACAGCGCCTGCGCCGTACTTAGCAGTAACGTAGACCGTTACTATCGCGGCAGCCGCGATATGAATGATGTTTGTACAGATGAGTATGGTCGTTATCGCTCTGTCGAAATTGTCCAGAACGAAGAGGGCTCTGTCTGCCCGAAGATCACCGCGCTCGGAAGCCACACGAAGCTTGTTTCTGTTCGCGGAGGCTATAGCGGTCTCGCTTACCGCAAAGAACGCGGCAAGAAATAATAGAATGATCACCCAAAGCCAGGGCGATCGGGGAACTGTGTCCATTTTACTCCTTAACTGTTAAAAAAAGCTGCAGTCGGTGACTGCAGCTGTGTTTGCACTTTTTTTATTATGCTCTGGAAACTTTTCCGGACTTGATGCAGCGTGTGCAGACGTTGATCCTTCTGGTCGTTCCGTTCTCTTCCACTCTTACAGTCTGTATGTTTGCATTCCACTTTCTTCTTGTATGACGATTGGAGTGGGATACGTTGTTTCCGGATACCTGACCCTTGCCGCAGATCTCGCACTTCTTGGACATTTAGACTACCTCCTTACCGCAAATGGTTGAAATTTCAAGCTTTAAGCACCTTTTGCGGTGCGTGTTCTCAATTCAGACTAAGGAATTATAGCATAAGGTATTTGGTTTCGCAAGATTTTTTTAATAAAGTTTGCTATAATATAACCATGTTGACTAAAGAGACTAACGAGCTGGGTGCTATAACGCTCAGCGAATCGCTTGTAAACCAGATACTGACCGAAGCGATAGCCCCGTGGGAGGGCAAGGCGAGGTACGCAGGAGAACGTCAGATCCGCTGCGGAGAAGACGGCCTTTACATTTACGCTGCGCTAAGCATAAGAATGGGATACAGCGTAAAGGAGATAGCCGGAGGCATTCTGGACTTTGTTACCAAAGCTGCCGAGGAAATGCTCGAGCTTCCGATAGAAGACATCATTATCGAAGTCGTCCAGATGACGACTCTTAAGACCTGGGTAAAACGCAGCATACGTTTCAGCTACCGTGGCACAGAAGAAGACCAGCAGGAATAATACGGAATTATATTCTCCGGTAACGGATCTTAAAGGCGTCGGCCCTAAAAAGGCCGAAGCTTTTTTGCGCCTCGGAATAGAAAAGATATCTGATGTTCTGGAGCTCTATCCGCGCGAATATGAGGACCTTCGCAACATAAAACGCATTGCCGGACTAAAGGACGGGGAAAAAGCCGTAGTTACTGCTAGAGTCCTTAATGCGTCGCTGGGAAGAGGCTTCGGACGCAAACGCACTCTCCATGTTCTTACCGAGGATGATACCGGCCGCATGGAGGTGCTGTTCTTCAACGGAACATATCTTCTGCCGCAGTTCAAGACTGGTCTGTCCTTCCGCTTCTTCGGCAAGGTCAAATGCGAATACGGCAGAGTGAGCATGTTCCATCCTTCCTATGCACGTTCGGACGGAGAGGTGCAGGAAGGCTTACTTCCTGTATATCCGCTTACCAGGGGCCTTGTCCAGAAAGACGTAAGGCATCTTTCCGCCGCAGCGCTGGAGATGGCCGGAGATATTCCGGAGACTCTTCCCGCCGCTGCGATAAGCTCCGCCAATCTATGCGGAATAGACTACGCGTACAGGAACATCCACTATCCGGAAGGCGACGATCAGTTCCGGGTGGCGCGTTACAGGCTGGTATACGAAGAACTATTCTATCTTGATACTGCGCTTGCATTGTCCCGGAGCAGAGGCGGCAAAGGAAGAAAGGGACGCAGTTTCGATGTTTCCTGCGCTTCGGAGTTTACGGACAGTCTTCCTTATAAGCTTACCAATGCCCAGAGCAGAGCTCTTTCCGAGATCCTTTCGGACATGAACAGCGACAAAGCCATGAACAGACTTGTGCAGGGCGACGTAGGAAGCGGTAAGACCGTTGTAGCCTGCGCAGCAATGTTTACAGCGCTTAAAAACGGCGCTCAGAGCGCCTTTATGGCGCCTACGGACATATTAGCCAGGCAGCATTTTGAAACGCTTAAAAAGCTTTTTAAGGGCTTTGACGCGCACATAGAACTGCTTACTTCTTCCATGTCTTCCGCCGAAAAGCGCAAGGTGCTTAATGGCCTTGCGGACGGCAGTATAGACATAGCGGTAGGCACCCATGCGCTTATATCTGACAATGTGGAATATAAGGATCTTGGCCTTGTGATCACCGATGAGCAGCACAGATTCGGAGTAAACCAGAGGCAGCAGCTTTCAGCAAAAGGGGCTAACCCTGACGTTCTTGTAATGACTGCAACGCCTATCCCCAGGACTCTTGCTGTAGTTCTTTACGCTGATCTGGACCTTTCCGTACTAGATGAGCTTCCTCCCGGAAGGATGCCTGTAGAGACCAGAAGATACGAAGCTTCCGGCAGAAACGTGGCATATAAGATACTGGAGAGCGAAGTGCGAAGCGGCCGTCAGGCTTATGTAGTTGCACCGTTCATAGAGGATTCGGACGCTCTGGATGCGTATTCCGCGGAAAGTCTTTATGAAGAAACTAAAAGCAGATTCCCGGACATCGAGTGCGGACTTCTTCACGGCCGAATGACGCAGCAGGAGAAGGATTCCGTAATGGAAAGATTCTACGCCGGAGAACTGCGCATTCTTGTTTCCACGGTAGTTATAGAAGTCGGCATAGACGTTCCGAACGCGACTGTAATGCTGATAGAGAATTCCGAACGCTTCGGGCTTGCCCAGATGCATCAGCTGCGCGGCAGAGTCGGAAGAGGCACACACAAGTCCTATTGTCTGATAATCACAGACAGCGACAGTGAGACAGCTGTTGAAAGGGCGGAGATAATGTGCAGCACCTCGGACGGTTTCGTGATAGCGAATAAAGACCTGGAGATACGCGGCCCCGGAGAATTCTTCGGTTACAGACAGCACGGACTTCCGCAGCTGAGGCTTGCCGACCCGGTAAAACACGGAGCGGTAGCTGCTCAGGCGCTCAGGGACGTTAAGAAAATGCTGGCTGAAGATCCGTCTCTTTCGCGCCCGGAGAACGCTTATTTTGCGCAGTGCCTGCGAAATAAGTACATGCAAAGTGATAGACTAACACTCTGATACATGTTAAAATAAAATGATATGAGGATAATAGCAGGCGAATTCAGAGGCAGGCGTTTAAAGTCGCCTCCGGACTACTCCGTACGGCCCACCAGCGATAAGGTGAAAGAGGCCGTATTCAGCATCATACTGCCGTATTTCACGGACAAGACCGTAGTTATGGACGTGTTTGCCGGAAGCGGGAATCTGGGGCTTGAGGCTCTCAGCAGAGGGGCTGTAAAGGCTTATTTTTCAGATGTTTCCAGGGATTCCTTAAAGCTGGTAAAGGACAATGTTGCCATCTGCAAGGCCCAGGACAGATCCGTGCTTCTTAACGCTGATTTCAGGAGCGCAATAGCCAGAGTAAAGGAAAAGGTGGACTTCTATTTCCTGGATCCGCCTTATGCCGACGGTTATTTATTGGACGCTCTGGATACTATATTGGACAACGGAAGTCTTTCGCAGAACGGAATGATTGTGTGCGAACACGACATCCACGATAAGCTTCCCGAGGAATACAGGGATCTGGAATGCTTCAGGTCCAGAAGATACGGCAAGACCGGCCTTACGATCTACCGGAGGAAGGCGCAATGAAGAAAGGATTTTGCTGCGGCACATTCGATCCTATAACCGTAGGACATGTGGACGTCATCGAAAGGGCGTCCAGGCTATGCGACAAGCTCGTGGTGGGAGTAGTGGTAAACTACGCAAAGGAAAGCTATTTTACTCTCGAGCAGCGCACGGAGATGGTAAAGGCCGCGCTAAAACACATCAAGAACGTGGAGATAGTTTCGTTCTCGGATCATCTTCCCACGTATGTTATGAACAACGGTTTCGACTTCATAGTAAGAGGTCTTCGTAACGTCAGCGATTTCGATTACGAGATAAGCCTTGCGCAGCTGTACGATCACTTCTTTAAGGGAAGCTGCGAGACGATATACATAATGACCAAGCCGGAGTATTCCTACATCAGTTCTTCCATAGTCCGCACCAATTTCAGCCTTGACGCGGACGTGAGCGGCTGGGTCAGCAACGATGTTTATAAACTTATGAAAGAATATAAAAACAAATAATTACAGGGGGAAAACAATGAAAGTATTAGAACTTCTGGACGAACTTGACGAGATCATCGAACTTGCTTCTACTGTTCCAGTAGTCAAAAAGGTAATGGTCGATCCTAACGAAGTTACCGAGATCGTAAAGGAGATCCGTCTTGAGCTTCCGGACGAGATCCAGCAGGCACAGTGGATCAAGAACGAGCGCACCAGGATCCTGGACGACGCAAAGGCCGAGTACGAGAAGATCATCGCCGAGGCGCAGGAGAAGGCCGCAAAGCTAGTTGAGCAGGACGAGATAACTCTTAAGGCAAAGGCCAGAGCAGAAGAGATAATGCGCGTTGCCAAGGAGAACAGCCAGGTAATGAAGATGTCCATCCTGGACTACACCGACGGCATGCTTTACAACCTTCAGGAGAAGGTCGACCAGATGTACGCTACATATTTCACCGACATGTACGACGATCTGCAGAACACCTTCGAGAAGATCAATTCCAACATAGCGTCCAGCCGCAACGAAGTTAAGGATCAGATCTACAAGGCCCAGTCTTCCGGAGAGGAATAATGGACATTGCAGGTATAGTCTGCGAATTCGATCCTTTTCATAACGGGCACGCGCATCTTATCAGCAAGGTAAGAGAGCAGGGCGCATCCGTGATAGTCTGCGTAATGAGCGGAGATTTCGTCCAGCGGGGCGGTCCTGCGATATGCGATAAGTTCCGCAGGGCTGAAGCAGCTGTAAGATGCGGCGCAGATCTTGTTCTGGAGCTTCCCGCAGTATATGCCGTAAACTCCGCCGACTATTTCGCAAGAGGCGCCGTACGGATACTCAAAGGACTAGGATGCATAGATACCATAGCTTTCGGCAGCGAATCCGCGGATGCGGACATGCTTTGTAAGATCGCCGAAGCTACAGCTGAAGAATCCACTGAGTTTTCCGATGCGGTAAAGGCAGGTCTATCGGACGGAAGGTCTTATCCTGAAGCTTATCAGGATGCCTTAAGGACAGTGCACGGAGAGCAGGATGCGTCCTTTCTCAGCAGTCCTAACGACATTCTTGCGCTCAGCTATCTGCGGGAGATTATCCGTCAGAATGCGGGTATTAGGCCTTTTGCCGTAAAACGTGCCGGAGCAGGCCACGGAAAAAAGACCGAAGAGGGTGCTATCGCTTCCGCGTCGCAGATCAGGGACCTAGTCTCATCCGGAAATTGCATATGGAAGAACTATGTACCGGAACCGGCTGAATATTCCCAGAAACTGCAAGCTTTGTCCGCAAAAGATCTCGAAATCAGGAAAGACAGGTTTTTTGCGGTCGTAAAACACGCTTTGCTTTCTGCTTCCTTACAGGAGATAAGCCGCATAGCGGAGGTGTCAGAAGGTCTTGAAAACAGGATCACAGCAGCTGCGGAAGCTGCTGATTCTCCGGAGGATCTTATAGGACGTATCACGACTTCAAGGTATACGTCTTCCAGAGTTTCCAGGATACTTACCCAGCTGATCCTCGGTATAACTAAGGATCTTGTCGCTTACGCTGAAGAAGAAAGATCGGCATATGCCAAGGTGCTTGCTTTCAACGAAAAAGGCGCTGAGATCTTAAAGTCCGTTAAGAACTGCGGATCGATACCTGTTTACTCGAACATCAACAAAATACAAGATAAAACCGTACTGCACGATCCTGTTTTTGCTTTGGATCTGCGGGCCGCTGATATTTACAACGTATTATGCGGAAGACCTGCATCTGAATATTCGGACAAGGTTCAGGTCCCTAAAATGATACAAATCTAAGGAGGTTACATAATGATTATTCTGGTAGTTAATTGCGGAAGCTCTTCACTGAAGTACCAGGTCCTGGACATGACGGACGAGAGCGTCCTCTGCAAGGGCAATGCCGAAAAGATCGGTCTTGAGGACTCTTTCATTGGCCATAAGAAGGACGGAAAGACCACAAACGTGAAGGTCTACTGCAAGGACCATACCGCTGCTTTCAAGAACGTATTAAAGATCCTTACCGATCCCGAGCTCGGCGTAATAAAGAGCACGGACGAGATAGGCGCCGTTGGCCACAGAGTACTGCACGGCGGAGCAAAGTTCGCATGCAGCATACTTGTGGATGACGAGGTAATAAAGGCCATTGAGGACTGCATTCCTCTCGGACCGCTCCACAATCCCGCCAACCTTATGGGTATCAAGGCCTGCATGGAGGCTATGCCCGGTCTTAAGAACGTTGCTGTGTTCGATACTGCTTTCCATCAGACAATGGCTCCCAGCAGCTACATGTACGGACTTCCTTACGAGTATTACACCAAGTACGGCATCAGAAAGTACGGTTTCCACGGAACAAGCCACAGGTTCGTTGCAAGAAAGACCGCCGAGTTCCTCGGAAGGCCTCAGGAAGGTCTTAAGATCATATCCTGCCACATAGGAAGCGGCGCATCCATCTGCGCCATAAAGGACGGCAAGTGCGTCGATACTTCAATGGGTCTTACACCTCTCGAAGGACTTATGATGGGGACCCGCTGCGGCGACCTGGATCCTGCAGCCATCACATTCATCCAGAAGAGGGAAGGCCTTGAACCTGAAGAACTGGATACCCTCATGAACAAGAAATCCGGACTTCTGGGCATTGGCGGATACTCCGACGCAAGAGACATTCACACCGCCATATCAAACGGCGATGAAAAGGCAAAGCTTGCACTGGACATGTTCGTTCACCGCGTTAAGAAATACATAGGTTCCTACATTGCCGAACTCAACGGAGCAGACGCTCTTGTCTTCACAGCCGGTCTGGGTGAGAACGACGATGTATTCAGATCCCTTACATGCAAGGACATGGATTACCTCGGCATCAAGATAGACGAGGAAAAGAACAAGGGCCTGCGCGGCAAGGACGCGGACATCTCCGCACCGGACTCCAAGGTAAAGGTCCTGATCCTTCCGACCAACGAAGAGCTGATGATCGCAAGGGATACTTTCGAGATCGTTACCGGAAAATAATAAAACACCGAAAGTTCTGCTTGACAAAGCTTCGCTGCGTCATTAAACTATAAAAGCTGATTTTTTTCAGAAGGAGGAATGTCAAATGGCAACACCTAAGAGAAAAACGTCTAAAGCTATAACGAGCCAGAGGACCAAGGCCAACATGAAGAAGACCGGTCCTGCTCTTTCTGAATGCCCGAAGTGCCACCAGCCCAAGCTGCCGCACAGAGTATGCCCCAACTGCAACTACTACGATGGCAAGGCAGTTATCGCAGAAGAATAATTCAGACTTTTACTTTAGCTAAAGACAAAATCAAAGAGCTCCCGGACGCGGGAGCTCTTTCTCGTTATCTTGGTGCCGGCGGCGGGGGTCGAACCCGCACGGTATCGCTACCACGGGATTTTGAGTCCCGCGCGTCTGCCAGTTCCACCACGCCGGCGTTACGGTAAATAATAATATCAAATCATTTTTTTAAAATCAACAGCTTACTGGCTCCGGTCTGAATCGCTTCGGGAAAAAACGCATGTTTACTGCTTTTAGAGGCAAAGCGCGTTCGCAGGTTTTATCTATAATATTTAAAAACAAGTTGATTTTACAGATGATTTGATTATAATAAATCTATATGATTATGCACGGGAGGTAAGTTATGTACATAGCATATGCAGCAGATGGTTCCAGCGCAGGTGGATTAGGAAACGGCTGGATGACTTGGGTAATGATCGCGGTCATCTTCGCGGCGCTTTATTTCTTCACCATCAGACCTCAGAACAAGAGGGACAAGGAGCTTAAGAACTTCAGGAACAATCTTAAACCCGGAGACGAGATCGTGACGATCGGCGGTATCTACGGCAGAGTCGTCAGGATCATGGAAGACCGTGTAGTTATAGTAGTCGGATCCGAAAAGACCAAGCTGGAAATGGCTAAGAGCGCCATAAACAGCTATGCAAGTCCGAGCAATGCAGCGGCTTCTTCCGCACCCAAGACCAAGGAAGCAGAAGAACCGGAAAAGGAGAGCAAGCCTTCTCCCAAATCCATCAAGAAGCTCGGAGCCGCCAAGAAGGAAGCCGAAGCCGTTGCTGAGGAGGCCGGACAGACCGTTGCCGAAGCACTGGACGAAGTTGCTGAAAAGACGGAGTGATCTCATGCCTACTGCAGGGCATGTGCGTTTTCGGCGCGCATGCCTTGTTTTTTATAATAGCGAAACGATAAAAAACGCATTTCTATGACAGATTATGTTAAGGAGCTTCTCGCGATAAACCCTTCGTACGATCCGGATCTTCTGGAGAAGGCGTTTGCGAAAGCCTCACAACTGCATGAAGGACAGCTTAGGAAATCGGGTGAACCGTACATAATCCACCCGATGGCTGTAGGAAAGATACTTGCCGAACTTGGTATGGACGATAAGACCATAGCGGCAGGTCTTCTTCATGATGTCGTAGAAGATACTTCGTACACCAAAGCTGATGTTTTGAACGATTTCGGCGAAGACGTTGCTGTAATGGTGGACGGCGTTACCAAACTTACTAACCTTGTCTACACATCCAGGGAGGAAGCGCAGGCGGAGAACGTCCGGAAGATGTTCCTTGCCATGTCCAAGGACATACGCATCCTTATAATCAAGGTCTGCGACAGACTTCACAACATGCGCACCATAGATTATCAGACGCCGGAAAAGATAAGGGAAAAGAGCAGGGAAACGCTGGAGATATATGCACCCATAGCCGCAAGGCTCGGTATGTACAGGATAAAGATCGAACTGGAGGACATTGCATTCCAGCATCTCTATCCGGAAGCTTACGCGCATATCGACAAGGAGATGGAAAAGCGCCGCAGATCCATAAACGTCTCCATAGACGAGCTTTGCCAGAGGATAAAGGACCTTGTTGATTCTCTCGGAATAAAATCCGAGATATACGGCAGGGAAAAGCATTACTACAGCATCTACAAGAAGATGATGCAGCAGAACAAGGAGATCAGCGAGATCTTCGATCTGACTGCAGTACGTATCATCGTGGATACAGTAAGAGACTGCTACGCAGTTCTTGGAGCAATTCATACAAAGTGGACTCCGATACCGGGACGTTTCAAGGACTACATCGCTATGCCTAAGTCCAACATGTACCAGTCGCTTCACACTACGCTGCTTTCCAGGACCGGCAATCCGTTCGAGATACAGATAAGGACCTGGGAGATGCACCGTGTGGCTGAGTACGGTATCGCGGCGCACTGGAAATACAAAGAAGGCATAACCGGCAGCAAGGACAGTGAAGAAGTTAAGCTTGCCTGGATACGCCAGACCCTTGAGTGGCAGCAGGAAGCCAGAGACTCCCAGGAGTTCATGGAAACTCTTAAGGTGGATCTGTTCTCCAACCAGGTATTCGTCTTTACTCCTAAGGGAGACGTAATAGAGCTTCCGGCAGGTTCAACACCCCTGGACTTTGCCTACAAGATACACTCCCGCATAGGCGAAAAGTGCGTTGGCGCAAGGGTCAACGGCAAGATGGTGCCCATAACCTACGTGCTGCAGAACGGCGAGATAGTGGAAGTCGTAACTTCCAGCAACTCCCGCGGACCAAGCATAGACTGGCTTAAAATAGTAAAGACCAACTCCGCACGCACTAAGATAAGGCAGTATCTTAAGAAAGAGAATAAGGTCCAGGGCACAGGAAAAGGCAAGGAAGCGCTTGAAAAGGCTGCTAAGAGAAGGGAACTGGATCCCGAAAAATTCCTTAAGCCAAGCTATGTGGACAGAGCCGCCAAGGCCCAGAATTTCGACAATGTGGACGATCTTTACGCTGCTTTAAGCGCTGGAGGATCCATCATAAACAAGACTCTTCTGATGTGCATCAGTTACTACCGCGAGGAAGAGCAGGCGCAGCTCAAGAGGCTGGAAAGAGAAGAAAAACGTAAGGATACCGCTGCCAAGAAGAGGGCAAGCAAGAACACTAAGGGCGTTACCGTTAAGGGCGTGGACAACCTTCTGGTGCGCTTCTCCAGATGCTGCAATCCGGTCCCCGGAGACGAGATAATCGGTTATACCACCAAGGGCAGAGGTGTAAGCATCCACCGCAAGGACTGCATCAACATACTTAATCTGCCGGAGGAAGAACAGGGCAGACTCATAGATGTCGATTGGGATCTGGGAGACGGAGAGATGTACTTCGAGGCCAGCATCACCATCGTCGCTGACGACAGAAAAGGACTTTTCTCAGATGTCTCCAAGGTCTGCGACGATCTAGACATCAACCTTACCGGAGTCCACGCGCAGGCGGATCCAAGCGGAGTATCGACGCTTAATCTGCTGCTCCAGATAACCAATACCGGAGACATAGACAAGATCATCGGAAGATTCCGCCAGATAAAGGATGTTCTGGACGTATACAGGACCAATTACTGACATGAAGATACAAAGATACATCGCAAGAAACATGTTCGGGACCAACGCTTACCTGGTCTGGGATGAGGAAAGCAAGAAGGCTTTCATCGTGGATCCGGGAGCTGAATTCCCTGAGGCCGTCGACTTCATAGAAAAACAAGGCCTTGAACTGGAATACATAATGATAACCCATGCACACGGGGATCATACCGGGGGCATAAACTACTTCAGGGATCATTTTCCCGGCGCAAAGCTTCTTGCCTCAAGAGCGGAAAGAAAGATGCTCTACGACAGACACGCAAGCATGGGCAAGGGCGGCTACACTGCAGACGTGGAAGTCCGCGACGGAGATACGCTTAACGTAGGTACAATTGAGCTAAGATTCATCGACTGTCCGGGCCACACTCCGGGCGGCATGAGCATTTATGCAGATAAAAAGGTGCTCTTCTCCGGAGATACGCTCTTTCATGCTTCCGTGGGACGTACGGATCTTCCCGGCGGCGACTGGGAAGTTCTTGAAGAAACACTTAAGAACAAGCTGTATGTTCTTCCGGACGACACCGTTGTCCTTCCCGGACATATGGACGAGACTACGATAGGCTACGAAAAAAGGTACAACCCATTTGTACAGGCTGACGATTAAAGACGAAAAGAACAGATACGAACTTACGGAACTTGCGAAGATGTTCGTCTCCGATGACGAACTGGATACCTTTGCAGAAGGACCGGACAGTTTCTGCATACCCGGAGCTGACGAACTGGACCGCAATGCCCAGAAACGCGTCCTCTACGGATACATGGCTGAATGCACCTGTAAGGAACTCAGCTGGGGAACGCTTACAGGTGTAAGACCGCTCAAGCTTTTCAATAAGCTTGTAAGGCAGTGCGGAGGTCCTTCCGGAGCCGAGGATATTCTTAAGTCCGAGTACCTTGTAAGCCCTGAAAAGACCTCGCTTCTGCGAAAGGTCTGGGACACACAGAGCAGAATCTCTTTCAACAGGGATCCTAAGGCTGTAGGCGTCTACATAGGAATACCGTTCTGTCCCACCAGATGTCTTTACTGTTCGTTCACATCGAACAAATACAGCAGGGAAAGATCCGAGGCTTATCTAAATGCTCTGGAACTGGAGATGGATGCAGTATCGGATCTCTTCAGGACGAAAGGTCTGTACGCAGACTCCATATACATAGGCGGCGGTACGCCTTCGTCGCTGGAAGAAGATCAGTTCCAATGGCTTACCGATAATGCTGCTGCGTCGTTTCTGACAGCAAAAACGGCCGAATTCACGGTGGAATGCGGCAGGCCGGACTCCATTACCGAAGGCAAGCTTAAAGCCCTTGTAAAGAGCGGATGCGGCCGTATAAGCATAAATCCTCAGAGCATGCAGCAAAAAACGCTGGAACTTATAGGAAGGGCTCACCGACCGGAAGACATAAATAAGGCTTTCGCTCTTGCAAAGGATGCCGGTGTAAAGATAATAAACGCTGATCTTATCGCAGGGCTTCCGTCGGAAAAACCGGAAGACATGGCGGACTCCTTAAAGAAGATCATGGATCTGGGCCCTCAGAACATAACCGTCCATACTCTTGCTGTTAAACGCGGATCGCGCCTTATCGAACAGGACAAGGACATGTCATACAATGCCGGAGACGTTGTATCAGCAATGCTCTCGGAAAGCTTCGCAGCTCTGGAAAAAGCCGGATACGCTCCGTATTACCTGTACAGGCAGAAGCACATGGCCGGCAACATGGAGAATACAGGATGGTCGCTCCCCGGATGTGAAAGCATATATAACATCCGGATCATGGATGAAGACCAGTCCATAATAGCGCTCGGCGCAGGCGGTGTCTCCAAGATATATTATCCGGAAGAAGACCGCATAGAACGGGTCGCTAACGTATCGAATTATGAAATATACTCGGAAAGGATCCGTGAGATGATAAAAAGGAAGGAGGATGCGCTGTGATAAGTATCCCCAAAGGAATGAAGGACATACTGCCGTCCGATTCCGGAAAATGGCAGTACATAGAGAACAAGTTCAGGACCATTGCCGCAAAATACGGTTTTTCGGAGCTCCGTACTCCAATGGTCGAACACACGGAGCTTTTTGCCCGCGGCATAGGCGATACTACGGACGTAGTCCAGAAGGAGATGTACAGCTTCGTCATTTCAGACAGAAGCCTTACGCTTAAGCCCGAAGGTACCGCAGGCGTAGTCCGCTCGTTCATAGAGAATAAACTTTACGCCGCAGGACTTCCGGCCAAGTATTTCTACATAACCCCTTGCTACCGCTACGAAAAGATGCAGAAGGGCAGGCAGAGGGAGTTCCACCAGTTCGGCATAGAGATCTTCGGATCTGACAACATGCTTGCCGACGCTGAAGTAATTCTTCTTGCATACGACTTTCTTACTTCCGTAGGCATAGACGACGTCAAGCTTAAGATAAACAGCATAGGGTGCAGAAACTGCCGTTCCACTTACAGAAAGGCTCTGCAGGATTTCTTAAGGCCAGTTTACGATCAGCTCTGCGATACATGCAAGAGCCGATTCGAAAAGAATCCCATGCGCATTCTGGACTGCAAGGATCCGGACTGCAAAAAGCTGGTCCAGGGCGCTCCTGTAATGCTGGACTATCTTGATGATGACTGCAGGAACGCTTTCGAAAGACTTAAGGAACTGCTGGATATCTACGGCATACCTTACGAGGTAGATCCCGGCATCGTCAGAGGTCTGGATTACTACACTAAGACCGCTTTCGAGTTCGTATCGGACAAGCTTGGCTCCCAGTCCACGGTCTGCGGCGGAGGCCGTTACGACCACCTGGTAGAGGAACTCGGAGGTCCCGCTACGCCGGGCGTTGGCTTCGGTCTTGGAATAGAGAGGCTGCTGCTCATCCTTGAAGCTTCCGGCATAGAGCTCCCGGGAAGCAATGCCCCGGACGTTCTTGTCTGCGGACTCGGAGCAAGCGCTCAGAAAGCTGCGCTTAAGCTTGCGGCGGATCTTCGCGGAAGCGGAATGTCCGTTATAACGGACGTAATGGAAAGGAGCCTTAAGGCTCAGATGAAATATGCGGATCGCCTGGGCGCGCGCTTTGTAGTCGTAATAGGCGAGGACGAACTTTCAAAAGGATCTGCAGTTCTCAGGAACATGGCAGATTCTTCACAGGAAGATGTAAAACTCGAAGATCTGAAAGAAAAGCTATCAAAGCTGCTTTCGGAGATCCGATAAAATAAAAGGTGTAAAATGGACGAATTACTTAAAAGAACACATTACTGCGGAACTCTCAGAAAAGAAAACATAGGCCAGACCGTCTGCGTAAACGGCTGGGTAGCCAAGAACAGAAGGCTCGGAGGCCTTATATTTGCGGACATCCGCGACAGAAGCGGCATCGTTCAGGTCGTTTTCGACGAGAATACTTCGGAAGAAGTTTTTGCTAAGGCAGGGACGCTCAGAGGAGAGTTCTGCGTCGGCGTATGCGGAACTGTTAGGGAAAGGGAATCCAAGAATCCGGATCTTCCTACCGGTTTCATAGAAGTCGTTGCGGATAAGCTTTCGATCTATTCCGCGTCCGAGACGCCTCCTATCTACATTAAGGACGACGACAACGTTTCCGGAGATCTGCGCCTTAAATACAGGTATCTGGACCTCAGGAAGCCTGTAATGCAGAATACTCTTGCGTTCAGGAGCAAGATGTACAACGTCATACGCAACTTCTATTACAAGAACGGTTTCATAGAAGTAGAGACCCCGGTGCTTGCAAAGCCTACACCGGAAGGCGCCAGAGACTATCTAGTCCCCAGCCGCGTTAATCCCGGCAAGTTCTACGCTCTGCCGCAGTCTCCGCAGCAGTTCAAGCAGCTGCTGATGATAGGCGGAACGGACAGATACGTACAGATAGCAAAGTGTTACCGCGACGAGGATCTGAGGGCTGACAGACAGCCGGAGTTCACGCAGATAGACCTTGAGATGTCCTTTGTGGATCAGGAAGACATAATAGCCATCCAGGAAGCCTTCCTTAAGGAACTTTTCAAGGAGATGAAGGGCATTGAACTGCAGCTGCCGCTTCCCAGACTTACCTGGGACGAGGCAATGGACCGTTACGGTTCAGATAAGCCGGACCTTCGTTTCGGTTTCGAGCTTACGGACATTAAGGACGCCGTAAAGAACTGTGCATTCCAGGTGTTTACGGACGCTATAGCTGCCGGAGGCAAGGTAATGGGAATAGACATTACCGGAGGATCCGAAAAGTTCTCCAGAAAAGACATAGACAAGATGGTCGAATCCGTTAAGGTATTCGGCGCAAAGGGCCTTGTTTGGATCAGAAAAGAGCAGGACGAAATAAAGTCTTCTGTAAACAAGTTCTTTTCTCAGGAAGAACTCGCTGCAATTTGCGACAAGTTCAACGCTAAGACCGGAGACCTGATCCTTATCTGCAGCGGTCCTAAGAACGTCGTCTGGGCAGCTCTGGGTTTCCTCAGAAGGGACATCGCAGGCAAGCTCGGCCTTCTGGATCCGGAAAACTTCAAGCTCTGCTGGATAACGGACTTCCCGATGTTCGAGTGGTCAGAGGAAGAGCAGCGCTATACCGCCATGCATCATCCTTTCACTTCGCCCAAAAAGGAGCACATCGGCTATCTTAAGACAGGCGAGCTGGACAAGGTCTACGCGGACGCTTACGACATTGTAATCAACGGTTACGAAGCCGGCGGCGGCTCCATCCGTATCCACGACAGCGAGCTTCAGAAGACAATATTCGAAGTCCTCAAGCTTTCCGATGAGGAGATACGCACTCGTTTCGGATTCTTTATAGACGCTTTCAAGTACGGCGCGCCGCCTCACGGTGGTCTTGCTTTCGGTCTGGACAGACTGTGCATGCTTCTTCTGGGCACGGATGACATACGTCAGGTAATAGCATTCCCGAAGAACCAGAACGCGCAGTGCGTAATGTCCGAGGCTCCTACCATAGTGAGCGAAGACCAGCTTAAAGAACTTTCCATTGGTCTTGATCTTGAATAGGCTGCCGTAATGAACAGCACCGGATATACAAGAGAATTCAAGGACAAGCTTCTGCAGTTCGTTAAGGATAACGTAAAGCAGACCCGCTACGAGCATACGTTAAGGGTCATCGCAAAGGCTAAAGAATATTCAGAACGCTACGGAGCGGACTGGGACAGGCTAGAAGTTGCGGCCATCTTTCACGACGCATACCGTCATGAAGGCAATCTGGAGCACGGACCAATAGCCGCAGATCACCTGGAGAAAGATTGGGGAGTTACGGATCCGGAGATACTGGAAGCCGTTAGATACCATACGATAGGACACGCAGGCGCAAGCAAGCTTACGATGGTGCTTAAGCTTGCGGACACTCTGGAGGACGGACGTCCCTTCAGCGAGGCGGAGGTCCTGAGGAAAGCTCTTACGGACGATCTGGAAGCGAGCATGCTTCTGGTGATGCAAAGGATAAAAGCATATGTAATGAAGTCCGGCGACGACAGGTTCAACGAGACTTCGCAAGCATTCATAGACTGGCTAAAGGAAAGGGTACCACTAGACAAGGAGATATCAATGAGCATTAAGGAAACAGCCCTTCAGATCGCTAAGGCCCTGGACGCCAAGAAGGCCCAGGACATAGTACTGATCAACATCGCTGAAAGATCCGGTTTCGCGGATTGGTTCATAATCGCGGACGCCGCTAATTCAAGGCTTCTGGAAGCTCTTGCTAACGAAGCCGAGGATAAGATGGCAGAGCTTGGAGAAGATTTGCATCATAAGGAAGGCGTCGGCGAGAGCGGATGGATACTTCTGGACTTCGGAGACATCATCGTCAATCTGTTTACAAAAGCTAAAAGAGATTATTACAACATAGAGAAGATCTGGGCCGACTGTGACAGCGAGCAGTACGAGCCGGAAAGGAACTGAGCCGAGATGAACGAGCGTTACGATTTCAAGACCATAGAAGAAAAATGGCAGAAGAAGTGGAAGGACACCGATGTCTTCCATGTTACGGAGGACCCCGGTGCGGAAAAGTATTACTGCCTGGAGATGTTCCCGTATCCCAGCGGCAAGATCCACATGGGCCATGTAAGGAACTACTCCATAGGAGACGTGGTTGCAAGATTTAAGACCATGAAGGGCTACAACGTCCTTCATCCGATCGGATTTGACTCTTTCGGACTTCCTGCAGAGAACGCAGCCATCCAGCACGGCATACACCCTGCAGTATGGACCAGTTCCAACATCAAGGAGA
>JAFWVZ010000232.1 GCA_017523605.1 Bacillota bacterium
CAACGCTTGGCATAGGCTACGCAGACGGACTCAGCCGCTCGCTTTCCAACAAGGGATATGTTCTGATAAACGGCTGCAAGGCTCCCATGGTAGGCAACATCTGCATGGACCAGATGATGGTAGATATAACTGAAATTCAGTTGCAAGCAGAGAAAGCCGTGGGCGCAGATGCCGGAAAATGCCGGAATTCCAACGAGTCCGGGTGCTCCGGAGCTGTAAGGCCGGTAAGAGTCGGAGACGAGGCGATCATAATCGGACGCTCCGGCGACCTTGCGATTACCGCGGACGACGTGGCCGAGATCCAGGGTTCCTGCATGCACGAAGTTCTCTCGACCATAGGCCGCAGAGTGGACAGGATATATAAATAGCACATGACAGATCTTGTAAAGACCGTTCAAAATACCATAAAGGAACACAAGCTGGTAAAGCCCGGCGACTTTGTGCTGCTGGGATTCTCCGGAGGTCCGGATTCGCTGTGCCTGTTCCACGCGCTTCTGGATCTCAGGACTCAGATGGGCTTCGATCTCGCGGCGGTGCACATCAACCACGGGATCCGGGGCGACGCTGCCGATGAAGACGCCGCCTGGGCGGTAAACTACGCCAGGAGCCACGGAGTGTCGTGCATAGGCGCTGTCGCCAACGTACCCGCCTACGCAAAGAAGCGTCACATGACGGAGGAAGAAGCGGGCCGGAGCGTTCGCCGCGAAGTCTTCGCGTACATCGCGTACGGCATAGCGACAGGCAAGCAGATCGGGACCCGTCCCGACGGCAAACGACCCGACGGATCAGAAGGCAGCGCAGACGACAAGGCAAAGGGTGCCGCGCAGGGCAGACCTGCCGGCAACACTAACGGCTCTGCCCACAACGGACCTGCCATTCCCGTCCCCAAGGGCGGAGTGCGGATAGCGCTTGCCCACAACATGGACGACCAGGCCGAGACCGTGCTCATGAGGGTGCTCCGCGGTACGGGCGTCCACGGCCTTTCCGGCATTCAGTATCAAAGCCGGATCGACGACGCGCTGCTCCGCGTAGCCGCCGGGACCAACGACGAAGAGCTCCGCAGCAAAGCCAAAGAGCTTGATATTTCAGTGATCAGACCCCTTATGGACGTTCCGCGCAGCGAGATAGAAGCATTTTGCACCGAAAATCAGTTGCAACCTCGCATGGATCACACCAACGCGGAAACGGATTACACCCGCAACAAGATACGCCTGGAGCTGATCCCTGCCATCGAAAAGGACTTCAACCCCAACATAAAAGAAGCGCTGGTGCGCCTTGCGGCCAACGCTTCCGAGGACGACGACGCCCTGAGCGGCATCGCCGCCAAAGCCATGATAGATTCCGAGAAGGTCCTGGAGGCCAGAATGCCCCGGCCGGAGGACAGCGTCTTCCCTGCCAGCCTGGATCCCAAGCCGCTCCTGAGCTCCATCGAGCTGAACGCTTCCGCGCTGCGGAAACTGGAGCCGGCGGTCTTTAAACGCATAATAGTAAGCGAATTCGCCCGCCTGGGACTGAGCGAAGGCATATCCGCCGTCCACCTGAACGCGCTCTATGGCGCCGTGCAGAAGAACATCGGTGGCAAAGTGACGGAATTCCCCGGCGGCCATACGGCAACGCTGAGGGGAGGCACCCTGACGCTGAGGTAGAATAGCAATCGCAGAATTAATAAAGCGGCGCATACGCTGTGCTCAAGGACACGCTCCCGCTTGGTTGGGAGCCCACCAGCGGTTCTAAACTCCGGCTTCGCCCTAAAGCTTGCCGGTCGCTAAGAACCGGGATCCCAAACAGTCCTTTGATCACAGCGCATGCGCCGCTCTTATTTTTTATAATCGTTATTCCTTCTCTTCTCCGGCGATCGTCTCGTCCAGTTTCTTCTCTATGTTCAGGATGTTCTCGATGGCCTTCTTCGCGCTGTCGAAAGCTGCGCTTGCTCCGTCCGCTGCAACTTCCTTGATCCCGGATATCGCTGCGCCTGCGGCGTCCAGGACCACGCCGGCTCCGCTCTTCGCGGCGTTTGCGCCGCCTTTGGCCGCTTCCTTTATACCTGTTAACGCCGCGCTTGCCGTATCCATCGCCGCCTCCTTTATACCGGACAGCGTGGAATCCTTTATCTCCTCTATCGCCGCGTTCTTAAGCTGTGACAGTACCTCCTTGGTGGAATCGCTGAATCCGGAAAAGCTCTTAAGCACGGACTCCAGCCCCGCCAGACCTCCGCTCGTAAGTTCCGGAACGGTCTGGGCGCCGCCGGACATAAGACCTTCGAACAGTTCGTTTACGAAAGTCTCCCTGGTCTCCACCGGCATGCCTTCTATCCACGTCTTCAGAGTCTCGTTTATCCAGCGGTCCTTGGGCTCCGTCATTTCGGACAGCGCCAGCCCGCCGTGATACACGCCCCACGATGCCAGCGAATGCTGCATGAAACCGTCGAACGCGGACTGGACTATGCGAGTGTCGGAAAGCTTCGGCTCCATTAGCCGCCCTATTACGCTGTATTCCGGTATTATCCTGGTGATCTTCGCGTCTATGCGCTTAAGCAGC
>JAFWVZ010000233.1 GCA_017523605.1 Bacillota bacterium
AGGGCAGCGGCGTTGCGAGAGAGCCCGGCGGGCTTTCGAGCAGCCGCTGGTCCAAGCAGCCGCAAGCGTCAGCGAGGGCTGCGCAGGACGGCGGATCTGCGCAGCAGATACGCGAACTCCCCTAGGCACTACCAATTAAAACCTATCCGAACCCAGTCTTCTTCAGGACCGCATTCGGATTTGTTTTTCCCATGAAAAGTCTCGAAGAGCTCTATGAAAGATACTGTAGATCAATTGACTGATCCACATTGATCAAACAAAGCTTGCTCTACTGCTTTGAAAGGAGCTTTTCTATGAAAATCAAACTTGATTGTTATGATCTTAAAATACTAATAAATGGCCTCAACTCAATGAGGGGGCAATACAGTCAGAAAGCCAATGACTACCTTTGCGACCTGATTCTGCGGCTCATTGATATCTATGACAACACCAAACCAAAGCGTAAAGCCAAAATCATATTTGACAGCAATGAACTCCATGTGATCCGCATAGTACTGATCGACTGGCGGAATCAGTTCATAAGCACTGGGCATTTATGGCATATCAACAGGCATATTTCTTCACAGTGAGGCAGTCTCACTGGTTTCAAGCTGTCCGTTGTGGCATAATACTTATCAAAAGAGGTATATATGATAGACACCAAACAAACAGGAGCGATAATCAAACAGGCGAGAAAGGACGCAGGGCTTTCACAGATCCAGCTGGCCGAGCATCTTAATGTGTCCAGAGAAGCTGTTTCCAAGTGGGAAAATGGCCATCACCTACCTGATGTTGCTGTTATGGAGACGCTTTCAGCAGAACTTGGCATAAGTATCGATAAACTGCTGACCGGTCGTCAGGCGGATACGCCCTCCACAGAAAGTAAGGCGATCTCTAAGAGTACCCGAAATAAACTTGCAATAACAGCAGCGCTTGTTGTTTTGCTGACAGCAGGCGCGATCCTGATCCTTTCCCAGCGTGTATATGTCCGCTATGATGCGGATCATATGAAGATATCGAGCGAATATGTGCTGGCTCCGGGCAGTTCTGAGAAAGCGGGGATCATATATCTTTTAAACTATGACAGCAACTACATAAAATGGAACAGTGTCGATAAAAAAGCTGTCAGCCTGAAGGATAATGCAGGCCGGGTATTGGTGATCTCGCTTAGCATCAAAAGGTCTGAGCTCCTCAGCGATAAGATCGACCGCGAATGTTTTTACCTGATCGAATATGTCAGGTTTTCTGACAGCGATCCGTACGACTATGTATTGTATTATCCAGGATCATTATCTGACATTCCGGATGAACTCAATCTGGAAAAGCTGATCGGTACAGCAGAAAAAAACGGAGCAGTTCTGATTCCGACAAGGTGAGGTATTCTCCCATAGGAAAAGATACATCTGTGAGAACCGTTCACTTGTAAATCGGATATGGCGAGTGCAACAATAGAGGCGTAAAAACAATTGTATCGGAACGCGATATTCAAAACTTCGGAGGACAAGACGATGAAAAAGTTCATAATTATGCTTCTGATCTGTGCCGCAGTGATCTCCGGCTGCACAGCGTCGAACAACAGCAGCGTCCGGAACAATGGCAATGTCCGGAATGTTGAGAACAAAGCTGCAAACAACGACAGCGGTACTCAAAAAAACATGAAACCTTTTGAAATAAGGGCGGAGATCACAAAGACAGATGAAGAGTGTTCAGTAACATACTGGTTCAACAAACCCGAGGACATATCAGCCGGATCTGTAATCATCAATGTATATAAATTGTTAAAAGGAAAAGATCCGATTCCATGGGGAACCCATAAAATCTCTCTGGAAGATAATAATAAGATCTATATACCGAACGGGGCCTATATTGAATCTGAATACCAGGATTATTCTTATTCAGAAGAGAAAGGTGCAGGTGGCGGTACTGGTGCTGTTTTCATGAGAGTCAATGGTGTGCCTGTCATGGAACAAACAGGTTCGTTTTGGGGAAGGGTCATTGCATATAATAATCTCTATCAATTAGAAGACCTTGAAGCTACTATTGGAGAAGAAGTAGTGCTTGGGTATAGTATAATTACAGAAAACCGCAATCTGTTCCAGCCGTTTGACACCAAATATTTCTTCGACACCAACTCGATCCCCGAATCTAAATACTGGTTTTTACTGTTTGTTGTTACAATGACAGTCGTTCCCGAAGAATAAAGCAGAGCACACGCAGCAATAAAAACAAGGTTTATACACTTCGAGACTTTATGAAGACCCGGCAGGAGCATTCTCCCGCCGGGTGTTTTTGTTGAAAAAACTACCATGCTGCAATATGCTGTAACATTATCCCCCTGTTCAGGGTATATTAACATACTTCTAAATAATCATATAATGCTATTTGATATTGACCGCGCAGGCCATCGATGATATATTCAAAATACAAGAGGCACTACCGATAGACGGTTTGCCCTCAAAAATAGTTATTTGAAATAACCGTTTCTTAGGGTAAGGCGGTTATTTCTGTTTTTTATTGTTATCGCGTGTCCAGCGTCCTTTTACGATCTGTATATATGCTCAACGCTTGTTTCATGTCACCCCTCGCAGAGATGATTGACGCGGACGCTGTCTGCACATTATAATGAAGCAGACCTGCATAGGAGGTGCTCAAATGGAAAAGAAAAACAAGACTCTGGTTCTCAGAATACTGATGGCGGTCTGCTTTTTATGGATGCCCGTAAACGGTGTACGCGGGCTTATTTCCGCCAATGTTCTGCAGTCCGGCGACATAGTTGCGATACTTGCCGCTGCCCTTCCTGCGCTTGCGGGCCTTGTGCTGCTGATCGGTGCATTAACAGGATCGCGCGTTGTAATGGGGATAGGCTGCGTAATAGACCTGCTCTGTTTAGGTTATTCGATATATGTTTATATAATGAGCATGCAGCAGGATCTTCCGGCTGAAGCAAAGAAGGGCTTCCGCGGACTGATAATATCCACGGCGATAATGCTTCTGGCGCTTCTGGTACTGGCGCTTGCGTGCTTCATAAAGCGCAGCGACCTTGCGCTCTGCATACTTGCGGTCGTACTGTTCGTCGTGTGGTTCTTCGTAAGCCGCTCCGGCTACGCTGCCGGTCAGTCGCAGCTTCCGCTGATGCTTACCGCCGGAGGCGCCGTTCTCGGCACAATAATAACTGCGATGTTCTTCGCCGTTACTAAGAAGAAAAAGGTGGAAGCCTGAACTATACCAGGAACGCCAGGTCTTCTTTAACGATGGTCTGTATCTCCTCCAGCGATGCTTCCTCGCACTGAGCCATCCTGTTGGCCTGGTTGGTGATCATCTTCTCGAAGCAGTTGCGCACAGCTCTGCCGTTTCCGAAGCTCTCGGTGCGGCTCTCGTATACCTGACGGAAATACTCTTTTACCAGTACCTCGGCGTCTTCGGACAGAGTGTACTGGTTTTTTCTGCACAGCCCGGTAAAGATGTCGAACAGTTCCTGCGGCGTGTAATCCTCGAAGTGTATGAACCTGTTGAACCTGGACTTAAGTCCGGGGTTGGATTCTATGAAAGTCTTCATCAGGGACTCGTATCCGGCAACGATGACTATAAGGTCGTCGCGGTGGTCCTCCATGGCCTTAAGGAGCGTGTCTATGGCTTCCTGGCCGAAGACGTCGCGTTCGCTGCTCAGCATGTACGCTTCGTCTATGAAAAGGATGCCGCCCATGGCCTTGGAAATCACATCCTGAGTCTTAATGGCTGTCTGGCCTACGTACCCGGCCACCAGTCCGCTCCTGTCCACCTCTGTAAGATGCCCTTTCGAAAGCAGCCCAAGTTCCTTGTAGACCTTGGCTACTATCCTTGCTACAGTGGTCTTTCCGGTACCCGGGTTGCCTATGAACACCAGATGGTAGGATATGGGGAATACTTTAAGTCCCCTTTTCTTGCGGATGGTCTGTATCTTGGCGAAGTTTACAATGCTGCGGATCTCCGTCTTTACGTTCTCAAGGCCCACAAGTTCGTCCAGTTCCTTAAGAGATTCCGGGTCCCTGCCCTCGCCGCCTATGCGCACGGGCGCGTTGGGATCCTGCTCCTCTGCGCTTGCTCCGCCTTCCACAAGGCTGAACGGATCCATCTCCTTGGACTGCCTTGGGGCCACCCCGCTGCTGTTGCAGAAGTAAGTAAGCTTTTCGTAAAGTGCGGTTATCTGCGAAGCCTCCGCGTACTCCATGCGGTCGTCTATAACGGCTAAGCGTATGAACATCAGCTCGAATATCTCCGCAAGGACTCTGCTGAAGGACGTTTTGCACAAAGCGTCGTATCTTACCAGCTTTACGAAGAACTCCGGCACGGACTGATCCGTATTATGAGTTTTATAAAATTCCAGAGTCTTGGATACTTCCGTAAGGTCGTAGTATCTGCGGTTCATGGGGAGCGTGTAGATCTCGCTCAGCACAGCCCTGCACTCCTCCGGATCCGCGTTGCCCTTGGCCCAGATGCTTACGGCGCAGGAGCGCACGTACGAATCTACGCTTGCGGAGTCGATGATGCTCTTGTCCGGAAAATCCCTCAGGAAAGAGCCCAGCGCGCTCTGATAGTTTTCGTGTAATGTCTTGATGTAATCTGTTTTCATCTACGCTCTGCCCCTGAGCTCCTCCACTCTTGCCGCTATGGCAGGCTGGGCATCTTCCATCATGTCCTTCCAGCCGTCCTCGTAGTCGAAGGTAAGGTCGCCTATGTCTTCCGTCTCTATGCGGCGGCAGTAGCCGTCCAGCATGGGGAAGTCCTTCTCGTAGCAGTGGAAGCTGTTGGCCCTGTGGGTGTAGGTGCCCATCTCCACGCCAAGCTGATCCGCAAAGCGCTTTTGGAGCATTATGAGGGCGAAAGCGTTCATGTAAGTAGCTTTGCAGGCATCGTTGCTGCGGAAGGTTATTATGCAGTCCAGTTTACCGTTCCTTATGAAGTACTGAATGTGCTGCAGGCACGCGGGGTCTTCCGACGCGCTGTCCTTGCGCCAGTCGCGCACCAGTATGACGGCGCGGCGGCTGCTGGGGTTGCGCTTCAGTTCCTCCACTATGAACGGGAACTGCTCCGCCATCCTTTCGTGGTAGGTGTAGGCCCACTTGCCCGCGGCCACCTCGAAGTCCAGTATGCCGTCCAGCATCTCCTGGCGGTACTGCTCCAGCTCCTCCGGCCCGCCTATGAACAGTTTGCTGATCATGGGTTCGGCCAGAGGCTCCGCTACCTGAAAGGTCATGGACAGCTCCTTCTGCGTTGTGTTCCAGTCCGCGCAGTCGCTTATCTCGCCTTCGCGGCTGAGCGCCGCAAGCGCTTTGTGATACGCCTCGGGAAGAGTCTTTCCGAATACTAATACTTCTTTCATGGTAGGTCTCCTGTCGTTTGCTATGCCGAAAGCCCTCCGGGGGCTGATGTTTCAGGTGTTTTGCTGCGGTGCCTGCCGGTCCGCGGCATCCGATGCGTTACTGCTTGTTCAGACGTTCTTTGATCAGACTTATCACCATCTCCCTGGCAACGCTGTTGTGCGCGCCCTCCGGGATTATTACGTCCGCAAGCTTCTTGTACGGCTCAACGTAGGCCTCGTGCATAGGCTTTACGGTATTGAGGTACTGATCTATTACTGATTCCACGCTGCGTCCGCGCTTTATGACGTCGCGGTGCACGCGCCTCAGGATCCTTACGTCCGCATCCGTATCCACGAACACTTTTATGTCCATAAGCTCCACCAGCTGCGGGAACGCAAAGAGCAGTATTCCGTCCAGTATTATTACCGGCGTTGCCTTTACGGTCTCCCAGGGCTGGCTGCTGCGATTGTGTATGGTAAAGTCGTAGACCGGGATCTTGGTATCCCGACCGGCCTTAAGCTCCTTTACGCACTCTATCATTATGTCCGCGTCGAAGGCGTCCGGGTGGTCGTAGTTGGTCCTGGTGCGCTCCTCGTAGGTGGTGTTCGGCTGATATTTGTAGAAGGAATCCATGGATACTATGGATGCCCTGTCGCCGAACTCCTCTTTTATCTTCCTGGCCAGAGTGCTTTTTCCGCTGCCGCTTCCGCCGCAGATGCCTATTACTATGTTACCTGCCATTTTTACGCGCTTCCTGTTCTTTTTTCTTTTCCAGCCAGCACTTTCTGCACATGGCGTGATATCTGTCGTTGCCGCCCAGCACAACCTGATCGCCCTCGAAGACCACGTCGCCGTTGTCGTCCAGGCGGGCGTTTACGGTAGCCTTGGAACCGCAGTCGCAGACGGACTTTATCTCCGATATGGACTCCGCTATCTCCATAAGCCTGCGGCTTCCGGGGAAGAAGTGCGTCTGGAAGTCCGTGCGCAGTCCGAAGCACAGCACCGCAACGTCGAAGTCTATGGTTACCTGCGCCAGCTGGTCCACCTGCTCCGGGGTAAGGAACTGGCATTCGTCCACGATGACGGCCTTGCAGTCCCTGTACTGCTCCGCGTAGAGCTTGTAGGCGTCCTCCTCCGGAGTAAGCACCACGGCCTTGGATTCCAGGCCTATCCTGGACCTTACAACGTCCGAACCGTCGCGCGTGTCTGTGGACGGCTTAAGTAAGAGCACCTTCATGTTGCGCTCTTCGTAGTTATACTTGGTGACAAGCGCCTGGGCGGTCTTTGAAGAGCCCATTGCCCCGTATTTGAAATATAGTTTTGCCATGCTGCGTCTCCTTTTAGGGATGCCGAGGGTCTTATCGATGCGCTGTCCGCTGCAGCCTGTACCGTACGGTCTGCAGCAGACGGTCCTTTATGGCTACTCTATTACGTCCAGTATCAGCGGCATCTGCTCCGGAGCTTCTTTCCAGAAACCGGTGGACGAGAGCATAAGCTCCGC
>JAFWVZ010000016.1 GCA_017523605.1 Bacillota bacterium
GGACTGCGGAATGGCCACCACGCCCGCAATGTTCATGGCTACGCTCAACGACGAGATAGAACCGGAAGGCGCTGTGATGATAACCGCAAGCCACCTTCCGAGCGAAAGGAACGGCCTTAAGTTCTTTACTAAAGACGGCGGGCTGGACAAGAAGGACATTTCCGCCATAGTGGAATACGCCGCTGATCTTATTCCTTTAAAGAGGCCCAGAAGACCTGCGGTCTACAAGTACTTCCTTATGGACTACTACGCTCTTCACCTGCGCAGGCTTATCTGCCGCGGACTTGGCGCGTCGGAGGCAAAAAGGCCGCTCGAGGGGTTAAAGATAGTCGTGGACGCCGGCAACGGAGCAGGCGGATTCTACGTGTCGGAAGTTCTGGAACCTCTGGGCGCGGACTGCAGAGGCAGTCAGTTCCTGGAGCCGGACGGCACCTTCCCAAATCACGTTCCCAACCCGGAGAACAAGGAAGCCATGGAGAGCATATGCGCCGCAGTTAAGAAGAGCGGCGCTGATCTTGGAATAATATTCGATACAGACGTGGACCGCTCTGCCGCCGTGGACGAACACGGACGCGAGATAGCGCGCAACCGCATAGTGGCTCTTGCCGCCGTACTGGCTAGCGAAGGACATCCGGGCACCACCGTGGTAACGGACAGCATAACCAGCACCCAGTTGGGAGCGTTCCTTACAAAGGAGCTGGGTCTTAAGCACCTGCGCTTTAAGAGAGGCTACAAGAACGTTATAAACAAAGGCCTGGAGCTGAACGCGGCCGGCATCGACTGCCAGCTTGCTATAGAGACCTCCGGCCACGCTGCCATGAAGGAGAACTGGTTCCTGGACGACGGCGCATACCTTGCGACCCGCATCGTAATAAAGGCTGCGCAGCTTAAAAAGCAGGGCAAGGGGATCTCCTGCCTGCTGGACGGCCTTAAGGATCCGCTGGAAGCCAGAGAGTACAGGTTCGCCATCAAGGCGGATAACTTCGCCGAGTACGCGCAGAACGTCCTGGACCGCGTAGAACTGGTCGTCAACGAAAAAGGCCTGGAAGGCGCTTCGCTGGAGCTGCCCAACTACGAAGGCGTACGCGTAAACTTCGACAAGGACCACGGCGCCGGCTGGCTGCTGATACGCAAGTCCCTGCACGACCCAGTCATGCCAATGAACGTCGAGAGCGACATCCCCGGCGGCGCGGACCACATCTACCAAACGATCCTCCCGCTGCTTAAACAGTTCGATCAGCTCGCTCTGTAGCATAAATACCTCGAAAAGGCTTAGCGTAAAGCCGCGGAGTTCGCAGAGAAAACACACAGACCGCAGAATGATGATCCGGAAGAAATAAGATAAGCACAGCATCCTCACGATATCTTCAACTGTGCTTAACGGTATATTTATGATATAATATTATGTCTGACATATTATATTAATATTATTTATGTATAATTAGGCGGTATATTGTCAGTGCGGCACGGACAATCGGGGAACTCGGTACTTAGGGACCGGCGAGCCCCGGGCGAAGACGGAGCTTAGTACCGCTGGGAGGGGCCCCGTTAGCGGGAGCGTGTCCGTAAGCACTGATAATAACCGCAAAAGAATAAAGAACATAGATGGCATTCACACACCTCCACGTACATACCGAATACAGCCTTCTGGACGGAGCCTGCCGCATCGATAAACTGATGGCCAGGGTCCGCGAGCTTGGCATGGATTCGATCGCAATAACGGACCACGGCGTAATGTTCGGCGCGGTGCGTTTCTTCGAAGAGGCGGAGAAGGCCGGGATCAAGCCGATAATCGGCTGCGAATGCTACGTTGCTCCGCGCACACGTTTCGACAAGGATCCTCAGAAGGACCGTCACCAGCACCACCTTGTGCTTCTTGCCAAGAACGATACCGGCTACAGGAACCTCATAAAGATGGTGTCCATAGCCTACAAGGAAGGCTATTACTACAAGCCCCGCATAGACCACGAGCTGCTGGAGAAGCATCACGAGGGTCTGGTCTGCCTGTCCGCCTGCCTTGCCGGTAAGGTGCAGCACGAACTTCTGGAGGGCAATTACGAGGCTGCAAAGGAAGAGGCCCGCTGGTTCAGGGATCTGTTCGGCGAAGACTACTATCTGGAGCTTCAGGACCAGGGCCTGGAGGAAGAGATAGGCGTTAACGAAGGGCTGCGCAGGCTCTCCGCGGAGCTGGGGATAAAGATGGTAGCCACCAACGACGTCCACTACATCCATCAGGAGGACGCCAAGGCTCACGACGTACTTCTGTGCATAGGCACCAAGAACTTCCTGTCCGAGACGGACCGCATGACCTTCCCCAACGACCAGTTCTACCTTAAATCCGAGGACGAGATGCGCCGCATCTTCAGCGACGTCCAGGAAGCCATAGACAACACTCAGGAAGTCGTGGACAAGTGCAATTTCAAGTTCGAGTTCGGCAAGTACCACATACCTAAGTTCCAGGTGCCGGAAGGGTATACGGAGCACAGCTATTTTGAGTATCTCTGCTGGTCCGGTCTGGAGCACCGCTACGGCACCACGGAAGACAGACCTTCCGCTTCCAGAGGATACCCGCCTGTGCCTCCGGAAGACATGGAGTCCCTTGCTCCTACCGTATCCGAGGAGCTTAAGGAGCGCATGCGCTACGAGATCCGCACCATAGAGAAGATGGGCTACGTAGGCTACTTCCTTATAGTCTGGGACTTCGTAAACTACGCCAAGGGCAACGGCATAATGGTGGGCCCCGGAAGAGGTTCCGCGGCAGGTTCCATCGTCTCCTATACCATGGAGATAACGGACATAGACCCCATAAGATTCAGCCTGATATTCGAGCGTTTCCTTAACATAGAACGTGTGTCCATGCCGGACATAGACATGGACTTCTGCATAGAGCGCCGCGGTGAAGTCATCGACTACGTAAAGCGCCGCTACGGCGAAGACAATGTTTCGCAGATATCCACCTTCGGAACGCTTAAGGCAAGGGCGGCTTTCAAGGACGTTGCCCGCGTCTACGAGCTTCCGTTCAACAGGTCGCTGGAGATCTCCAAGACCATTCCGGAGGATCTTAAGATAACCCTGGACAAGGCTCTGGAGGGCAGCCCGGACTTCCGCGCCGCCTACGATCAGGACCCGCTGGTCCACCAGATAGTGGACTCGGCAAGGATACTGGAGGGCCTTTCCAGAAACGTGGGCACCCACGCTGCAGGAGTAGTTATCTCCTCCGAACCCGTGGACGACGTAGTCCCGTTGGTGGCTTCCGACAAGGGCTTTGCCACTCAGTACACCATGACGGAGATAGAGCACCTGGGCCTTCTTAAGATGGACTTCCTGGGGCTGCGCAACCTTACAGCCATACAGGACTGCCTGCGCATGATAAAGAAAGACACCGGTCTGGACGTGGATCTTCAGAAGATACCCTACGACGACCCCAAGGTCTACAAGACCATAGCGGACGGAAACACCGTAGGAATATTCCAGCTGGAATCCGGAGGAATGACAAGCTTCATGAAGGACCTTCAGCCGGACTGCCTGGAAGACCTTATCGCAGGCATATCGCTCTACAGACCCGGTCCCATGGACTCCATACCTACTTACGTGGAGTGCAAGAAGAATCCTAAGAAAGTAAAATACCTTGTTCCGGAGCTCAAGCCCATACTGTCGCCGACCTACGGCTGCATAGTATATCAGGAGCAGGTAATGGACATAGTGCGCTCGCTCGCCGGATACTCCTACGGCAGGGCGGACCTTGTGCGCAGGGCCATGTCCAAGAAAAAGGCGGACGTAATGGCCAAGGAGAGGGAGTACTTCGTAAACGGCAAGCTCAACGAAGACGGCAGCATAGACGTACCGGGCTGCATCAGGAACGGCATACCGGAGAAAGCCGCCAACATCATCTTCGACGAGATGACAAGCTTCGCGGCTTACGCTTTCAACAAGTCGCACGCCGCTGCATACGCCGTTGTAGCTTACCAGACCGCGTGGCTCAAGACCTATTACCCGGCGCAGTTCATGGCAAGCCTCATGACCTACCCGGCAGGAAACGACGCGGTGGCAGGGCTCATCCGCAACGCCGGCGACATGGGCATTAAGGTGCTGCAGCCGGACGTAAACAGGAGCCAGAAGCACTTCGAATCCGAGAACGGATCCATACGCTACGGACTGCTTGGAATAAAGCACGTAGGCGAAGCCATAGTGGACGAGATAATACGCGCCAGAAACGTTAAGATGCCCTCGGACATCTTCGAGTTCATAGACGGACTGGACGTTAAGCAGGTAAACAGGCAGGCCATGGAAGCGCTTATAAAAGCAGGCGCGCTGGACTGCTTCCCCGGAAACAGAGCCCAGAAGCTCGTAACCGTAGGAGACCTTATAGACAGCGCCCAGGCAACGGCAAAGAAAACGCTCGAGGGCCAGATAAGCCTCTTCTCCATGGATGATTCCTCGCCCGGAATAAGCCTTAAGAGGACCATGGCTCCTATGTCGGAGTTCCTGCGCGAAGATCTGATGCGCATGGAAAAGGAGATGCTGGGCATATACCTTACGGACCATCCGCTCAACGACGTAAAGGAAAAGATCCTCCAGGTCGTAAACATGGACACGGAGATCCTGAGCAATCCGGACAAGGTATCCGCAATAAAGAACGGCACTCTGGTGACCATGGCGGGTCTCATCACCAGCATCAAGAAGCTGATAACCAAGAAGGGCTCGCAGATGGCCTTCCTTACGGTGGAGGATCTGTACGGCCAGATAGAGACCGTGGTGTTCCCCAAGGTATTCGAGGCTTACAGGCAGAATCTGGAGGAGGACCGCATAGTGGTGGTCCGCGGCAAGCTGGA